>SCSY01000136.1 GCA_004298625.1 Nitrospirota bacterium
AAGAAAAGGGTTTTTACAGCCCGAGGAAATAAAGAAAATAAGAGAACAATATGGCTTAAGCCAGAGAAATTTTGCACGGTTACTTGGCTGGGGGGAAATTACAATCCATCGGTATGAATCGGGCGCAATTCAAGACGATGTCCATAATGATGTCCTGGCTCTAATCAAAGACGTGGACGATTTTAAAAAATTATTCGAGTCAAAGAAGAATAACATTGAACCCGCACTTGCCAGGAAAGTCGAGGAATGGCTTATTGAGATTGAGAAAGAAAAGAATCGCCAGACAGTCGATCTACTCGTGAGAATTTTTTCTTTTAAAAACACTTCAAAGAGCGCATCAATTGGGAGTGCGGTTACGCCTACTTATTTAGCACATAGCGATGCTTTGAAATACTGCGCAAATGAGGAGTTAGCGCTTGCAGCTTGAAATGAAGTTTGCGAATTTTGCGTTGCTTAAGGTCAATTTCTTCCTGAATCAGGAATATAAGGAAGGTTCAGCGGATACTGCGATAGCGCCTGATATAGCAATAAGCCATGAATTCAGAGAAAAAGAAAAACAACTGATTGTGATTCTTGGGTTAAGGCAGCTTAAGGGGAACATCCCATACCGTTTCGAAGTTGAATCAGGCGGCATTTTCCAATTTGAAAATGTCCCGGAAGAAAAATTATTGAAACAATTAGCTATTATTAATTGTCCTGCCATACTTTTCCCTTATGTCAGAGAAACAATAGCTGATTTGACTCGGAGAGCAGGCTTCCCGCCGCTTCATTTGAATCCTATCAACTTTATTCAGTTAGCCAAGGACCAAGAGGCCAAACAAACTCAAAGTACGCAAGAAATATCTAAATAGTTTTGATGCATTTCTATTAAAGATCTCGCGGAATAGACTAATATACAATAAAATTTAAAGGAATCTAAATGATAGATACACATTGTCACTTAGAAATGCAGGCGTTTGATAGTGACAGAAACGAGGTAATTCAAAGGGCCAAGGACGCAGGGATAGAGGCTATCATTACAGTCGGCTCTGATATGAAAGGCAATATCGGCAGCCTTGAACTTTCCGGCAAATATGACTTCATCTATTCATCAATCGGAATACATCCCCATGACGCAAAGGATTTTACGGAAGAGGTTTACGAACAACTAAAAAAATGGGCAACGGAATTCCGGATTCAGAACACCCCCTCCTTAACCCTCCCCCCTCGAGGGGGAGGGAAGGGTGGGGGGGAGCAGTCTAAGGCACCCTCCGTTCAAATTCCAAAGGTCGTTGCCATCGGCGAGACAGGGCTTGATTATCACTATGATAATTCGCCGAGAGATGTTCAAAAACAGGTTTTCAAAAAACATTTATCACTTGCAAGGGAACTGGACCTTCCTGTAATCATACACAGCAGAGAAGCGCAAGAAGATACACTCGATATACTCAAAGAATCAGGGGTAAGCAATGGAGTCCTGCATTGTTTTTCCGGTGATATGGATATGGCTGAAAGGGTTATGGAGCTGGGATTTTATATATCCATAGCAGGGCCTGTGACATTTAGAAATGCAAAAAAACTTACTGAGATTGCAGGGGCTATTCCTGACGATTATCTGCTCATAGAAACAGATGCGCCATATCTTACCCCTGAGCCGTTAAGGGGTAAAAGGAATGAGCCTGCCTTTGTGAGGCATACGGCTAAAAAAATTGCGGAACTTAGGGGAGTGAGTTTTGAAGACGTTGCAAGGATTACAACCCTCAATGCAAAGCGGCTCTTCAGGATAGGCAAGCTTTTACAGCCGGGTGAAATAACCTATCGGATAAGAGACAGTCTTTATCTTAATATAACCAACAGATGCACAAACAGATGTTCCTTCTGCGTAAGATTTCAGAGCGACTATGTAAAGGGGCATAACCTCAAGCTTTCTGATGAACCGACTGAAAAAGAACTTAAAGATGCAATAGGCGAGTCCTCTAAATATCGGGAGGTTGTATTCTGCGGATACGGCGAGCCGCTTTTGAGATTTAATTTAGTAAAGAGCCTTGCCGGGTGGATAAAAGAAAGAGGCGGCAAGGTGCGAATCAATACAAACGGGCACGGGAATTTGATAAACCGGCGTAACATACTTCCTGAATTAAAGGGATTGGTGGATGCCGTCTCTGTCAGCCTTGACGCGCCCGATGAGAAGACTTATGACAGAATCTGCGCGCCTGACTTTAAAAATGCCTTTCATGAGGTCGTGTCATTCATAAAAGAAGCAAGACGGTATATCCCCGACGTTCAGGCCACTGTTGTTGAGCTGGAGGGCGTAGATATAGAAAAATGCAGGAAAATAACGGATGAATTAGGCATAAAGCTCAGAGTAAGAAAGCTGGACGCTGTCGGTTAAGCCACTTCTGAAATGCCTCTACTACGCCTGGATCAAACTGCCTGCCTGCTAATTCAACTATTTCATTCAGCGTTTCGCTGATGTTTTTCTTGGACCTGTAGGGCCTGTCGGAGGTCATTGCATCGAATGCATCCGCCACTGCCAATATGCGGGACATCAGGGGGATGGCTTCGCCCTTCAGGCCGAACAGGCCTTTTGTTCCGTCCCAATACTCATGATGATATTTTATTCCGTCCAGGATGTCATCGAATGATTTCAGCCCTGAAAGTATGGTCACCCCGACCAGTGGATGTTTTTTTATCTCCTTCCATTCCTCGCTGTCAAGCTGCCCCTTCTTGTTCAGGATGTCTCTCGGAATTGCGATCTTACCGATGTCGTGAAGCAGAGAGCATATCCTGAGCCTCTCCATCTGTTTTTCGTCAAGTCCCATCTCGGCTGCAATGCCCTGCGCATACATTGTCACGCGTTCCGTATGCCCTGCAGTCCATTGAGTGGTTGTTTCGAGCGCCTTTACAAATGCTTTTATAGTGCCCAGCAGCAGTTCTTCTATCTCCTGATAAAGAAATGCATTTTCTATTGCCATTGCCGCCTGAGTCGAGATGACCTTAAGGAGTTTGACATCGTTGGAAAAGAATTCATCTCCCGACAACTTATCCGCGAGTATCATAAGGCCGAGGGTTTTGCCTTTTCCTGCAAGCGGGCATAACATGACGGACTGCAATCCGTGGAGATTATCTTGATGCTCAACGGCCTCAAGCTTGCAGAACGCGATGGGTTTGCTGTTTTCCAAGGCGCCTGTTATGACCTCTACTTCTCCATCTATTGTCCTGTTTGCATCCCAATCACCTCTGTAAGTCTTTGTGTATAACGAGCCGGTCTTTTCATTCAAAAACAGCACTGCGGCTGTTTTGACCCCAACTGTGGTTATGGCCTCATTTACAAGGTTCTCGCATATCTCATTAACATTAAGCGTAGAAAAGAGGTCGGAGAGTTTGTAAAGCAGCGAGAGTTCTTCGTATACATTGCTGAGTTCTTTGACGGTCAGGTGGAGGTCGTTGACGGCATTATGGCTTTCCAATAGCTTCCTCTATCATCTCAAGAAGTGATTTTGGACTGAAGGGCTTTGTAATGTAACGTGTAACGCCGTGCTTAAGGCCGAGTTGTTCATCGGCCTCCTGGCCTTTTGCCGTGAGCATGAAGATTGGAATTTCAGCAAGCTCAGCATCTGCCTTCAACATCTTGCACAGGTCTATGCCGCTTAATTCAGGCATCATCCAGTCAAGGATTATAAGATCCGGTTTCTCATTTCTGATTATCGGCACGGCATTAATGCTTTCTCTGAGGGTAACGACTTTGAACCCGGCTTTTTTAAGTTTATCCTCTATCATCATCAGTATAAAGGGTTCATCATCAATTACGATTACCTTGCTCATGATTTCCTCCTGTTCGCATGATCCTTCGGAAAAGGGAAGGTGGCTGTTACCGTGGTGCCTTTGCCGACCTTGCTGTCAAATGTAATTGAACCATTATACCGGACTGCAATCTCTTTGCACAGGGCCAGTCCCAGTCCCGTGCCCTTTACGTCCTGGCCGTATTTGCCTCTGTAAAATCTTTCGGTCATGTGCGGCAGGTCCTCTTCGGGAATGCCCCAGCCTGTGTCGGAGACCTTAAGCTCGATATTATCAGCCTTTCTGCTCAGGGTTATGCCGATATTACACCCCTCATCAGAAAATATTATAGAATTATCTACAAAATTTTTCATCAGTTGGAATATTTTTTCCTTATCTCCCATAAAACCGCCGATATCGCCGTTAATGACGGTTGTGAGGCGGGACTTCTTTCTCTCTATCGCATTTGAAAACAGTTTTTTAGTATCTTCAAGCAACGCAGCAAAGTCTATTTCTTCTTCCGCGAAGATTTCTTTCCCGCTCTCTATCCGCGCTATATTAAGCAGATCCCCTACCATATTGGAAAGCCTTATCCCCTCGCTGAGAACCGTCCGGAGATATTCTTTTTTCTTTTCGTCCCGCACGTCTTCATTAATAAGCATTTCCGTCATGCCGACTATAGCGGATAAAGGCGTTCTGAACTGGTGGGAAACGGTTCTTACTAATTCTGTCTTCATCCTGTCTATCTCCTTTTCTCTGGTTATATTCCTGAGGACATGCACAACGCCTGCCACCCTGTTTTTAGAGTCAATAACAGGAGAACTGCTTATCATCACGTTCAGCCTTTTGCCGTTTATCGTTGTGAATTGAGCCTCAACGTTGACGGATTTTTTTTCTAATGCGTTTTCCAGGCAGTTTCCGATAAGCCAGCGGAAGTCCGTATTCTCCTCGGTATAATTAAATATTTCACAGCATTGATTCCCAGCGGCCTTTTCCGGCGAAATCCCTATCATGTCGGCGGCAGCCTTATTAATGGATATAATTTTACATCCGGTGTCGAGAGTCATGATGCCGTCTGAAATGCTCTGAAGGATAGTATCCGACATTTCCCTTTCCAGCAGAGTTTTTTCGTAAAGCTCCGAGCGCTCCAGGGCTACGGCGACTATGCTGGAAACTATCTGCAGGAAATGGATGTCGTCATCCCTGAGTTCTTTCGGGATCGCATAGTAAAGAGTGAGCGCCCCGAGGGCCTTTTCACCGACATATACGGGTAGGCAGATGGCAGACCTGTAGCCGGAGCCGACGTAGTCTGATAAATAAAACCTGGAATCCGAGGAAACAGATGGAACAACAACCGGCTCTTTTTTCTCAACGGCATACCACTCGATGGAACTTGTGCCTTTCTCGTAGATTATCTCTCCTTCCTTAATATTCAGTCCCGAGGCGGCTTTTAAAATGAAGTTTTCATTGTCTATTTCAAGCAGCCACACGAGATCCGCCCTGAAAGACCCTCTGATAAGGTCCAGCGTGGAATTCATCACGGCCTTTATTTCAAGGGCTGCTGCAAGTCTTGAGGACAGCGAGAGGAGATTTTTATGGTCGTCTATTCTTCTTTGCTGCTGGTATTCATAAAGCCGGCGCATCTTTTCATAGAGCCTGATGTTTTCGATGGCTATCCCCGTCATCTCGCCGATAGAGATCATCAGCCTTTCTTCTTCCAGCGTAAAAATATGCGTCTTAAAGCTGAACAGGCAGAATACGCCCACTACGCGTTCCTTTCCTTTTATCGGGATGGCGCAGCATCCCTTCATGCCTGAGTGCTTGAGTATGGACCGTTCAATGCGTTGGTCCGTCCCTATATCGGAGGTTGTTATAAGCTGGCCTGTTGCCGCAACTTTTCCGGGAATATCCTCTCCCAGCTTCATTCTGCCCGAGGCCCTTATAAACTCTTCGGAGACGCCCTTATGGTAAGAACATGTCAGGTCTCTGCCGGCCTCATCCAGCAAGAAAATTATACCTCCGTTCATGCCTATCATTTCCAGCATTTTATCCATCACATTGCCGAATATTTCTTCTGCCTTAAGGGACCTGCTGAGTATGCCGGAAATGCTGTTTACCGCGGTAAGCTCCTTATTTTTTTGCGCTATCTTTTCCTCATACTCTTTTCTTTCCGTTACGTCCCGCCTCAGTTCAATGACATGCATTACATTGCCTTTTGAATCCTTTATGGGGCATGCCACTACCTCATGAAAGAGTCTTTGGCCGCCGGCGCCTTTACGCTGATGGACTGTCTTAAATATTTTTCCTGTTTCAAAGACTCTTTTTGCAGGGCAGTCTTCTCCTTCACGCCAGCAGGGCGCGGACATGTCGTGTGATATGGAATAGCAATAATCGCCTATAACTTTATCGCCTTTTATGGCCCGTATTGTCTTATTTGCCATAATGATCTTGAAGTTCCTGTCAACTACCATAAGTTCATCTTCTATGCTGTCCATGATGGTTTCCAGATAATCCCTGGATTCTTTTATTGCGTTTCTAAGTTCATGTTCTCTCCTGAAATCTTTCAGGACGCCGATCTTTTTTATTGTTGCTCCCTCTTTGATAATCGGCGCGCCCGTAATAAGCACGGGCATTGAGGAGCCGTCTTTTGCAATGATCGAGATTTCGTAAATAGACGACATCCCCTTTTCTCTTTCATCGAGCTGATATTTCATAATTCTTGCATTTTCTTCATCAAGAAAATCATAGATCGAAGCTCCTATCACCTCATCCCGGCTATACCCGAACAGCTTTGTAAAGGCAGGGTTTATGTCCGTGATCGTATCATTGTCGGCAACAACCCATAAGGGGTCCATCATGGCGCCGATGTAGCTCTCTTTGGTTTTTAAGTCTTCTGTTTTCTTTTCCAGCTCCTCTGCCATTTCATTGAATGATTTGGTGACCTCGCCGAGTTCGTCTTCCGAGCCGACCTCAAGCCTGATTCCGAGGTTTCCCTCTTTGAGGGCTTTTGCGCCTCTATAAAGTTCCCGGATCGGTTTCAGGAGGCTTCTCGAAAAGAACATAGACAGCAGAAAGGCAAATACAAAGAGGTATAAAGAAAATACAAGCGCTTTATCCATTATCCTGCCGGTAAGCTTATGAAGGATTTCCTTTTCTTTCAGAGACGGCGGAAACAGACCTTCCTCTTCCGATATTACGGTGTTGATCTCTTTGCGGATTGTGAGTGAAAAGGGGATTATGAAGATAAGCGCAAAGATAATGAACACCAGAAGAAGCCTGTATATTATTCTTTGCTTAAACATTTGTTACGCTGAAGGCAAGATAGAGCAGCAGTATTACTATTCCCCACGAGAGGAATACTGCAAGCAACGGTCTTATCCCTTCCTCGGCTATTGAATCAAAGTCCACGGAAAGCCCTATCCCGGCAAGCGCGGAAGCAAGGAGAAGCTTGCTTGCCGATTCAACAAAGCCTGTTATAATTTTTGCTTCCTTTATTGTATTGGCGCCTATTGCAAGGGCAATGAAAACTACAATAAACCAAGGCACATAAAATTTTTTCCTCCTGCCGGAGAGTATTAATACAACAATCGGAATAAATATCAGACTGGATATCCTAATAAGTTTTATTTTAAGGGCCAGCGCGAGCGCTTCTGGACCTGCGGCAGAGGCAGCGGCCTTGACCTGTCCCAGCATCGGAAGGGTTGCGCCTGAAAAAAAAGAGAATTCATTTTTATTAAGCATAAGGATGTCTGTAAACAGAGGATAAAATATCATTCCAGCCAATCCCAGCACCATTACGGCAATCAAGGAGATAGAGGTTTCTTCTTTTTTTGCGCCTATTAACGGTGAGACTATTGCAATGGCAGACGCCCCGCACACCGATAGTCCTGTTGAAAGAACCAGCCCCAGATTTTTTGAAAGCCCGAGCCCTTTTGCTATAAAATATGTCAGCGCAAACAGGCAGATGGTGGTTGCAAGAACAGAAAACAGGAGCTTCGGCTCTGTGCCGGCAAAGGAGAGTTGCGCGCCGTAAAGGGCAATTCCTGTTGGAAGAAAGACCTTCAATGTGAATGCAATGCCGGCAGAAAAGATTTCTTTATCATCTATAAAGTTGACAATAAGCATTCCGAATATCATGGATATAACGAGGATGTCAAACGAAGGATGCACCAATGAAAGCATATATGAAACAATTGTTATCAGAAAAATAATTACTATCCCTGGCAGTATTTCTTTAACGGGGTTCATATCACGCCTTGATAAAAGTTTACCATAAAACAGCCTTTTTTTTTACATCTGTTTTGCCGTCATTCCGCACTTGATGCGGAATCCAGGGTTTATTTTTTCTGGATTCCTGCTTCCACAGGAATGACACTACCTGCGTAAAGCTATTTAACGGACAGGACATTGCTATGTGCTAATATAAATCATGAGGGAGATTAAGCGGCTGCTCAACAGATTTTACAGGGAATATAATTTCAGGGAAAGGATGCCGCAGGACCCGATAGAATTCCCCCATCGCTATAAAAACCCCGAAGATATTGAGATTGCCGGCTTTATTGCCTCGTGTTTTGCTTATGGAAGGGTTGGTTTGTTTAAACCCGTGATAGGAAGAATTTTGGCGATAATGGGCGGCAGTCCCCATGACTTTCTTCTGGATTTCAAGATTAAAAGGCAGGGGAAACTGTTTTCAGGGATAAATTACAGATTTAACAAGAATAAGGACATTGTATGCCTTATTTATATCATCAGCGAGTTGTTCAGGACGCATAAAAGCATTGAAAACACATTTGCGCTTTTTTATACGGAAGATGATATTGATACAGGACATGGCCTTACGGGGTTTATAGATTATATCCTGAAAATAGACACGTCCGGAGTTTACGGGAGGGATATAAAGCCGGTTGGTTTTTTGCAATTTTTTCCTTCTCCTGAAAAAGGCAGCGCCTGCAAGAGGATGAACCTTTTCTTAAGGTGGATGATACGGGACAAGGATATTGATTTCGGCATCTGGAGAAGCATTCCAAAGAATAAGCTCGTCATTCCTCTGGATACTCACATCGCAAGGATTTCGAGGTGTCTTGGTTTTACAGAGCGCAAGGCTAACGATTGGAAAACAGCTGTTGAGATAACAGAGTCCCTGAAAAAACTCGATGCCCAGGACCCGCTTAAGTATGATTTTGCCATGTGTCATCACGGAATAGCAGGGCTCTGCGGGACTAAGCCTTCAGGTGAAAATGCCGGCTGTAAAAGGTGTATCTTTAATCAGGGAAGCAGGATTAATTAGGAGCATTGCATTTAGCAATACACATGCCTTTGAAAATTTTTATATGCTTTCTCCCCTGTAATGCAGTTCGCATTTTATAGGGATGTCTCCTGCAAGTTCCTTTGCCTTTTCTTCAATGCGTTTATGTTCTTTGGCGCCGTGTATGACTGCCCGCAGGATAATGCTTTCACCCTCAGGATAAACTTCGAGAGTCGGGACGGAAAATGACGAATCCGTGAGAATCCCTGCTTTCACCTTTGCCGCCTGTGCGCGCATACGGAGATTTTTCTTCGCATCTTCTGTTGCGAGTTTATCTCTCCCAAGAAGGGTATTTTTTACTATATCAATGATTTCCTCTATGGATTTTACGCTTGCATCAAAGAACATGTCATATTCGGAGGGGTCATTCAAGTCTTTGCCGTAGAGGGCATTAATGAAGCCGGCTCTTTCTTTGTCGGTTTTTTCTATAAGCCACTCCGCTGTTTTTTCATCCGCAGAGTCCCGCCTTGTTATTCTTTTAATCCTCATCTCTATCGGCGCGGTTACGCGTATCCGCAGAGCATAAGGAATGCCTTTAAGAAGAAAATTTCCGCCCCGTCCCATTATTACCACATTATTTTTAAGGGCATAAGTGAGTATATGGCTTTGGATGAGCGCGCCCCATGCCTGGAATGACCAGTCATATTTTTCCCATATAGAAGGCCTGTGCTCGTCAAGTGTTTTTCCCCATTCTTCCCATTTTTTTCCGTCAGCCCTTATGTCGCTGAATATCTTTTCTTTGTCAATATATTCGTAATTCAGAAGCCTGGAAATGTTGTAGCCTATCTCTCTTCCCCCGCTTCCAATCTCTCTCGAAATAGTCAATATGGCCATGATTCCTCCATTCAATTATTGATGCTTGATGTTTTATGTTTAATGTTTAGTTATAAAATAACAATCAAACACTAAGCATCAAACACCAAACATTATTCATTGCCTTCATGAACATGCTCCTCTTTTTCTGCCCTTGATATCTGCCATTTCATCCATAACTTTCCTGTTACGATAACGCCGATCGCAAAGATTAGTTCTACGGAATATATCATCAGCTTGCCTGGCTTCAAAATGCCTGTTGTAAACGGGTCGGTAATAATCATTTCTCCGCCTACTTTTCCGAGTATTGCGGCTCCGATGTAAATAATAATCGGATATTTGTCCATAAGCATTGAGAGCAGGTTGCTCGTGAAGACAATAAAAGGTATGCTCAATCCGAGTCCGAAAAGGAGGAGGAAAAGATTTCCGTGAGATGCTCCGCCCACAGCCAGCATGTTATCGGTTGCCATTGTAATATCTGCAATGACTATTATTTTTACTGCCTGCCACATTGTTGTCGCCTCTTTTTCAATATTCTCTTCCGGCACGCCTTCCACAAAAAGCTTTACCGCTATCCACAGGATTAGTAGGCCGCCGATAATTTTTAAATAATTTATCTGAAGCAGTTGAGCGACAAAGAATGTCAGAATTACTCTCAGCAGGACGGCAGCGCCTGAGCCGAAGATGATCCCTTTGTTTCTTTGTTCTTTCGGCAAAGAGCGGACAGCCATTGCAATGACAACGGCGTTATCGCCTGCGAGTATCAGGTCAATTATGACGATGCTGAAGAGAGCGGAAAGAAAATTAAGGTCAAATGTTATCTTGCCGAGTATGCCTAAATCCAAAATTCCCTCCGAATCCGATGTGTTTAAACAAAAGAGTGGGAAGGAACCCCTCCCCACTCTTCAATATACATATTAACAAATTTGTTATTTTATGTCAGGCACAGTAAAAAGAAAGCCGCCGAAAAGCAGGTATGCCAGTATCAATGTCCAGATTACGTTAAAAGTCTGAGCAATGATAAAGGCTGCTGCTGGCCTGCCGCCTTCCATGCCTACAAGCTCCTTGAAACGCGTCTCAAGTCCTATTGATGTAAATGCAAGAGCAAACCAGACCGTCCTCATCCCCCCTAACAATCCCTTTGTATCTTTGACAATTCCGGGATCCAGCAGGAACGAAAAGACTATCGAGGCAACAATGAACCCGAGAACGAATTTAGGGAAGCGCTCCCATATTACGATTGCGCTTACCTTCTGTCCGCCTGCCGCTCCTTTCTTGACCGTCCACCATATTGAAAGGATGAACGCAGCCACTCCTATCAGAACATTCTGTGAGAACTTGACTATAACGCCTGTCTTCATAGCAGGCTCGCTTATCAGGGCGCCTGCCGCAACAACAGAGCCGCTTGTATCGAGAGTTCCTCCGAGCCATGCGCCGCCGACGAGTTCCGGTATTCCAAACGCCTTTACAATCCACGGCATTATTATCATCATAGGCACTGCCACAATAAGAACAAGCGATGTAACATAAGAGAGCTTCTTTTTGTCGCCCTCTATTGCTCCGCAGGTAGCAATAGCCGCCGAGACGCCGCAGATTGAGACTGCCGACGAGAGCAGCGCTGCAAAGTCGTCATCCAGTTTTAGTTTCTTTGAAAGCCAGTAACAGGAATACCAGACAACTGTAACCACACAAATCGCCTGGACTATTCCGAGAGCTCCGCCTTGTAGTATCTCTTTAAACAGGATGCCTGCTCCGAGTATAACAAGTCCTGTTTTTATGAAATACTCTGTTCTCACAGCCTCCATGAGCCATTTCGGGACTCCGATTACATTGCTGATAAGGAGACCGATAATCAGGGCAAAGATAACATATTCGAGGCCGTAATAGTTGACAGTGGAATTGCCCGCAATGAACTGGGAAATATTTGCCAGTATGTAAACTATAGGGAACCCGATTATATACTTTCCGACATTGCCTCCCATGAGGATGATGCCGATGGAAGAGATTACCAGGAAACCGATTCCGATAATGACAATCTTCCCAATGTTTTCTCCGGAGAAGACCTTTTCGGCAAGGGCTCCAGCAGAACCGCTAATCTTTTTCCCGAGGTCTTCGCCTTTTTTCTTTACCCCTTCATCCTTTGCAGCTTTGGCGTCTTCTCCAAGCTTTTTGGCCGCGCTTCCGATTGCAGCGCGATCACCGGAATCCAGCGCTGTCTTTAATGCTGTTGCAGATTCAGCCGATACAGCTTCGCCTTTAGCCTGAGCGTCTGCAATAAATTTCTCTACTTTTGGCTTAGATTTTTCAACGGTTGTTGCAAATTCTCCGGCTGTTTCCCATTTGAAAGTGGGCATCTTAGGCTTGACGCCCGCAAGGATAAGAATAATGATTAGAAAACCCAACCATACGGCAAGCCAGTCTTCACCTTTTACCAGGTTTGACCAGCCGGATGGTTTTTCTATTACGCACTTTTCACCGCTACCACTACTTTGTTCTGCCATTTCTTAGCCTCCTTTAAAAGATTTCTAAGAGATGCCTCCCGATATTTTTATTGAGCATCACCCCCTTACTCATATTTCTGTTATTTATACAGCTAAAGAATATTTTTTTCAACGTCAAATTATAATTTCCTGATAACCTCCAGTTGTCGGTTTAATACAATTAAATTCATATCACAAAATAGGATGGATTGCAAGTCGAGCGAAAAATTATGTCAAGTCAAAATAGAAATGCCCTAATCCGCTGAAATTAAGAATAGCGGAGCAGGATATGTGGTAAAATGTTTTTATGACGAATAATTCTCTTAAGCTGCTCCAGGAAAGAATAGACTCTGTAATAAGGGGTAAGCAAGGCGCCGTGAAGATGGCGATCGTCACCCTTCTTGGAAGGGGACACCTGCTTATCGAGGACGTGCCGGGGGTTGGGAAGACGACCCTGGCTTTCACGCTCGCCAAGGCCACGAACTGTTCGTTTCAAAGGATTCAGTTCACAAGCGATATGATGCCTACCGACATTATAGGTGTGAGTATATACAATCCTGATACAAAGAATTTCGAGTTCAAGGAAGGGCCGATATTCGCAAACATTGTCCTTGCGGACGAGATAAACAGGACGGGCCCGAAGACCCAGTCCGCGCTCCTCGAAGCGATGAATGAAAGAAGGGTCTCAATTGATAGGAAGACCCACACTCTGCCGGAGCCCTTCATGGTAATCGCTACCCAGAACCCCATAGAGTATCACGGCACATTTCCCCTGCCCGAAAGCCAGATAGACAGGTTCATGATGCATATAAAGCTCGGTTATCCGGGATATGAGGATGAGAAGAGTGCGTTACTCGGCCAATCAAGCCTTGATTTTCTGGAAAATATGCAGCCTGTTATCACAGGAGACGAGATACTGAAAATGCAGAGAGAGGTTGATGGTGTGAGGGTTGACGACAGCCTTCTCGATTATCTCATGGCGATAATTACGGAAACACGAAAGAATGAAAAAATCAGACTCGGCGCAAGCACGCGGGGCGCGCAATTTCTTCTTAAGGCCGCAAAGGCCAATGCCTTCTATGAGGGAAGGGATTACGTGGTTCCCGGGGACATAAAGGATCTGGCGCCGACTGTTCTGGGCCACAGGCTGATTCTCAAGGCAAGGACTTCAATATATGATGCTGAAGTAATAATGAAAGAGATATTGGAACGTATTTCTGTACCTGTGTGACTCACATATGCTTAGGCGCATACAGGAGGGAACAATCTTTTCGCTCATTCTCGCTGCGCTCCGAGGAATTTTACCCCTGTATTTCATAATCTATGAGACCCACTAAAGAAGGCATAAGATTTCTGCTTGCCGTGCTGCTTATAGCAGTGGCTGCCTTTAACACAGGGAATAATCTTATTTATCTCATCCTTGCCATGATGCTCTCCATTCTCGTAATCTCGGTTGCGGCGCTGAAACTGAATTTCCTCGGCTTAGCCTTCGGTTTTTCTATAGCGCAGCCTGTTTTTGCAAAGAGCGCAACAGGGTTCAAGACGTCATTGTCAAACAGGAAAAAAATTATTCCTTCATATTCAATACATGTAACTTTTCCCGAAGGCATGGAAGGGGAATGCATTATGCCTTATATTTCCCCGGCATCGGAGCTCTCGGTGGATATTGCCGGCATATTCAAAAAAAGGGGTCTGTACAAATACGGAGATTTTTCCATGGCGAGCAGTTTTCCGTTTATATTATTCACAAAAAATGTTAAGGCCCATATCCGAGGAGAGGTCGTTGTATATCCGGAGATAAAGGAAATAGATGAATTAATCCCCGAGACGATAAGCTCCGATTATGCCATGTATGTTACAAGGCCCGGCGCAGGCGATGAGTTTATGATGATACGCGAGTTCAGATACGGGGACGGTATGCGCAGGATTCAGTGGAAGGCTTCTGCAAAAACAGGAAAACTTATGGTAAAGGACGTGGGGATGGACGAACCGAGGCTTATTACTATAATCCTCGACAACATAAAACCATTGGACCAAGAGTCATTCGAGAAGGCGGTGTCCTTTGCAGCGTCCCTTGCATATAAATTTATAAGGATCGGGTTTTTTGTCAGGCTTTTGACCTGCAAAAAGCTTATCCCCTTCGGCAGCGGAGAGGAACACCTGTTCAAGATACTGGACGCGTTGGCATTGATAGACGAGGAAGATACCTGGGAATGTCCGATGATGCACGAGATGCAGGGGACAGGCGTGCTGATATTAAAGTCGGATGATTCGTCATTAAAAAAGGTTGCGCCGATGTGCAATATGGTGGTTTATGCCTCGGAGTTATAAACTTTTGACTGCGCTTCTTGCCTTTACCGGCTGTGTCGGCCTTGTCATAACCGGAGCGCTGAATCCTTTGATGCTCATAGCCGGCGCCGGCCTTATACCCGGCTATATAAGATTCTGGAGAGGCATGCCGGCCCTGTCGAAGTGGACAATAGGCGGGCTCTCGACGGCAACGCTTTTTCTTTTTGTAATTGATGCATTGATAATTACAGGAGATATATTTATTGCTGTGGCGCATCTCACAATAGCGTTTCAGGCAATAAAAAGTTTTGACCTCAAAGAGCCGTGGGACCATCTTCAGGTATATTTTATGTCGTTGCTTCAATTGATTATCGCCTCCGAGCTCACAAGGTCCCTGGCCTTTGGATTAATATTTATTATTTTTTTAATAGCGCTCGTTGCCGCCATGGTCATATCGCATTTTCTGAAAGAGGGCGCTATAAGAAAAGTCAGACTCAGAGGGCCTGTAATAACCATATCAATCCTGACGCTGGTCGTAACAGGGATATTTTTCATATCCGCGCCGAGGGTAAAGGGAGGGCTATGGGGTAAAAGCCGCGCCCAAAATATAAAGACCGTGGGTTTTTCGGAAAAAGTGGATTTCGGATCCTATGGAGATGTGAAGCTCGACTCCACGATTGTTATGAGAATCGAAACGTCAAAAAATGCCTTGCAGCCGTTTTACTGGAGAGGGAGGACCTTAAATTACTTTGACGGAATATCATGGCTTGACACGATCAAGACGAGGACCGGGATTCAAAAACAAGGCAACACCTTCATAATCATCCCTGTCTTGCCTGAAAACGCATTGACTCAAAAAATATTTCTTGAACCCTTAGACTCGGAGATTATATTCGGGCTCGGGACGATTGCAAAGGTGGAGATTGACAGCAGAACAATGTTTGTTGATCATGCGGGGTCTGTCTTCACTCCGGAGAAATCAGCGAGAAGACTCGCCTACACCGTCCACAGCACATTGGACGAACCGCTTTCGGATGAGGATGCTTTTCATTACCGGCAGTTCCCTCCTGACTTAAAAAGGCTTCCGGAGCTTGCATCGGAAATCACAAAAGGAGCGGATACAACCCTGAAAAAGGCGTTAAAAATAGAAGATTATCTTAAGTCAAATTATAAATATTCCCTGAAGACATCCCCTCCGCAGTCCGGCGTCAATCCAATAGAAGATTTTCTCTTTAATTCAAAACAGGGTTATTGCGAACATTATGCAACTGCAATGGCGCTTATGCTCAGGGCAGCCGGAACCCCTTCGAGAATCGTTACGGGATTTCTTGAAGGAGAAAAGAATAAATACGGCGGTTATATCATAGTCAGACAGAGCGATGCACACTCGTGGGTAGAGGCAGTGATTGACGGGAAGTGGAAAAAGTTTGACCCGACCCCGCCTGCGCCTATCCCTGAGATGCCTTCGCAGGTTTCGCTGTATCTCGATTACCTGAAAATGAAATGGTACAGATATGTTGTGAATTTCAGCTCTTCGGACCAGAAAAGACTGATAGATTACATATCCATGCCGTTTTTGAAAATGCCTGAAATGCCGGATATTAAGGTTTGCGGCGTAAGAATGCTGGCCTACGCGCTTGTCATTTTAAGCAGCAGCACCATGCTTTTTTTTCTCCTGAGGCGGTTCAGGATTTACAGGTATGGATTTGTAACGGTTAAATATCTGAAGTTCAGGAATTTCTTAAAACGCAAAGGCGCAAATATAAAAAGGTCTTCAACTCCGTCCGATGTGATGAAGGAGGCAGCGAGGCTGGGGCTCGGGGATAAGGCGGCTGATTTTATAGCGCTGTATGAGAGGGCAAGATTCGGGGGCAGGGGGATGAATGAAGAGGAAAAGAAAAAATACAAATATAAATACAGGACGTTATGAATAGGCCTTGTTTTTGCCGGCTGCTTTAGCCTTATATAAGGCTTTGTCCGCGTCTTCAAGAATCTCTTCCCATTTATTCTCCAGTTTTTCCATATCAAATGCTGCCGCGCCGCAGCTTATAGTCAGGATGCCGTTGGCGGAGCCCTTATGCTCAATGCTTAGGGCCTCAATGCTTTCTCTGACTTTTTCCGCGACGGTTAGCGTGCTGGTCAGGTCCTGATCGGGAATGATGATAACCATTTCTTCTCCGCCGTATCTGAAAACCTCATCAGACATGCGGATGGAAAGCCTGATAGAGTTTGCGACTCTTCTGAGGATATTATCTCCTGCGAGGTGGCCGTAAGTATCATTATAAAGCTTAAAGTTGTCTATATCGCACATGATTATGCCGTAAGACTGCGCATATCTGCAGGCGCGGTGATGTATCTTTTCTATGTTTTCATAGAAGCTAAGCCGGTTGCCGATCCCCATAACAGTGTCCATCCTGACCAGCTCTTCAAGCTGCAGATTTAATCTCCGGAGGCTTTCATTTTTCTCATTGAGCTCTTTTTCGAGATTCAATATGCGCTCGCCGGTCCTGACCCTTACCTGCAATTCATTTCTCTCGAAAGGCTTGGTGACATAATCATCCGCTCCTATCTTAAGCCCCTCGATTATGTCCTCCTTCTTATCGCGCGCCGTAAGTATGATGAAATAAACATATCCCCGGTCTGTCACGGAGCGGATCATCCTGCAAAGAGAAAGGCCGTCTATTTCAGGCATCATCCAGTCCGCTATTATAAATTTCACATTCTGGCGCTCAAAGATTTCCAGCGCCTGCCGGCCATTTTCGGCAACTAACACCTCGTATCCCCAGTCTTCGAGGGTCTTCTGCAGAAGCTTTCTGGTAATAAGATCATCGTCCGCCGCTAATATTCTCATCTCACCCGTCCCCTCTGCCCAGACTTTTCGCAAAATCTTCCAGATACGATATCTCACGCTTTAGTTTTTCTATCAGCGGCATTATATCGGAAATATCCTCGCTTCTCCCTTTATCTTCGATGTCGAGGGCAAGGGCAGACGCCCTGTCAGCGCTCAACATGCCTGCAGCGCCCTTAATGCCATGGCAGTATTTCTGTACCGCGCCTGCATCGCCTGCCTTTGCCGCTTCTTCCACAGCCTTTATCTGTTCGGGCACATGGTTCAAAAACTCGCCAAGCATACTCTTGAAAAATTCAATATCATTATCGAACCTTGCCATTGCGCTCTTTATATCAACGGGCGATTCCTTTGATATTTCATCGCTTGCAGAAGCGGTCAAAATAGATTCCTGAATTACTGCTTCTTTTGGAACCTCCGGCATATCAGACGGTTTTTCTATTATGGACCTCGCCCATTTTTTGATAATGCCGAACATCTCCTGAGGGTTTACAGGCTTTGCGATATAGTCGTCCATGCCGGCCTCAATGCAGCGTTCCCGATCTCCTTTCAAGGCATGGGCTGTTATCGCGATGATAATGTTGCGTCTTTTGCTATCCTCCTTTTCTCGTATTATCTTTGTGGCCTCGAATCCATCCAGCTCGGGCATCTGCACGTCCATGAGAATAATGTCATATTTATTTTTATCAACAGCCTCGACAGCGAGACGGCCGTTTGCCGCAACATCAACATTGCCGTATCCCGCCTTTTTAAGCATGGTTACGACAAACTGCCGGCTTATGGGATTATCTTCAGCTATCAGGAAGCGGATATTCCGGAACTTTGTCTCTTCGATTGTGTATTTGGTAATAACAGCGGGTTTTGCGCCGACCTTTTCCATCGGGCCTTCGGCGCTTACCGTAGCTGCTATCGTATCGAACAGTAAAGACTGTTTTACGGGCTTTACAAGATAGCCGCTGCACCCTATTTCCTTCAGATACGCGACGTCTCCGCGGCCTCCAAGCGATGTTATGATTATTATTGCAGTGTCTTTTATCTCAGACGTGTTTTTTATTATTATTGACGCCTGTTCTCCGTCCATCCCGGGCATCTGCATATCAAGCAATAAAACCCTGAATGGATTTCCCGAATGTGCGGCCTCTTTTAGCGCCTTTATAGCCTGAGATCCTCCCGAAACTGCCTCTGCTTCGCAGCCAAAGCCCTCGAGCATTTTTATGAGTATGGTCCTGTTTGTCTCGTTATCGTCGGCAATAAGTATTCTCATCGCCCCTATATCGGGGAAAGCATCTTCTTTGATTGCATCTTTTACCTCCTGTTTTTCAAAAGTCACCGTGAACCAGAACCTGCTGCCTTTGCCCGGTTCGCTCTCAACCCCTATTTCACCACCCATCATATTGACCAGTTTCCTCGATATTGCCAATCCAAGCCCTGTGCCTCCATACAGTCGTGTTGTGCTGCCGTCTGCCTGCACAAACGCGTCAAATATTGCTTTCTTCTTTTCCTCCGCTATGCCCGTTCCCGTATCGGTGATAGAAAAATATATTGTGACAAAGCCGTCTGTTTCTTCCTTTACCTCCGCCCGTAGTATTACTTCTCCTTTGGCCGTAAACTTGACTGCATTGCTGCCGAGATTTAAAAGTATCTGACGAATCCTGCCGGAATCTCCCTTAACCAGCGATGGAACATCATGATGGACCAAACATGCAAGTTCCAATCCTTTTTCGGATGCCTGCGGGGCAAGTATGTCGGCAACCCCTTCGACTGTCAGCCTTAGATTGAAATCTATAACATCGAGCGATAGTTTGCTGGCCTCTATCTTTGAGAAATCAAGGATGTTGTTTATGATATCGAGTAATGCATAGGCGCTTTTCTGGGCATTATTAAGATAATCCCGCTGCTCTTCCGTAAGTTCCGTATTGAGCGCCAGAGCCGTCATTCCCATTATTCCGTTCATGGGCGTGCGTATCTCGTGGCTCATATTTGCGAGGAATTCCGATTTAAGTCTGTTTGCATCTTCTGCGGCGCGCTTCGCTTCAATAAGCTCATTCCTGTTTGCCTCAATTTTTATATAAGCATTCTCAAGTTCACCGGATTTAAATTCCATGTCTTCTAATGTCTTCTGGAGGGCGTCCTCGGCCTCTTTTCTCTGAGTAATATCATGGAAGATGCCCCGGAACATGACCGGCTTCCCGTCTTTGAAATTACAGTCAATGTTGCCTACCAGCATAACCGTCCTGTTGTCTCTCGTTACAAACTTCGTCTCGACATTATTGATTTTTTTCCCTGACAGGAGGTCCTCAAAAAATTTTGCGAAACGCTGTCTCTCGTCGGGATGGACAACATTGAAAAAAGACATATTCTCTATCCCGGACTCCTTATAACCGAGTTTTTCGCGCCAGGCCCTGTTAACGAACCTGATGGTCCCGTCGGGCGCAATAATCTGAATGAGGTCGCTCGCGCTTTCAAAAAGGTCCCTGTATCTTTCCTCGCTCGCCCGCATGTCTTCCTCTGCCTTAATTAATGCCTTCAGCGGCATAGACTTCAAAACATGAAAAACCAGCCCTCCCATCACAAAAGCGCCAAGACCTATAAAAAATGTTCTGCCGATTAGTGGAACTAAAGATTGGTGCATCTCTACTTTTCCGATTGGAACTCCGGAGTCATAAATTACAACCTGCTTTTTAATTACAGGCCTCCTTACATGTCTGTCCATCTCAACAACCACAGTCCCGTCCATTTGCAAAACTCTCGTTTCTTCGTCGAGGTTAACATCCTCTGCCTTTGAGATTATTTCAAGCAGCCTTATATTTTCATACTGCCACATCTCCGGATTCCTGCTTATGATGCCGCTGATATCATGAGCAATAAACCCGACATCTGCCTGGAGATCCCCTGCCATATACTGATAGGAAGACATAAAATAACCTGCCGGGATGCCTGCTACAAATAAAACAACAATGAACCCGGCAAATAGAGTAATCTTTCTGGATAATGTTTTTTGTTTTGGAGCCATATTCTACTTTCGTGTCACAAGATACCCGTTTTCCTCAAGTATCCTGATGCTCTTAGCAGTAAACAGATACGATATAAATTTTTCTGCCTGCCCGGATGTTTTATCCGTAGTGACAATATAATAAGGCTTATAAAGCTTATATGAGCCTTTGGCAAGAGCCTTTACGGATGGTTTTACGCCATTCAGAGAAAGCACGTTCAATGAGAGTTTCTCGGAGATGATCTGGTCCAGCGTCAATGTGCCGAATGAATCAGGCGTTCTTTGAAGGGTTTCTGCACATTCCTGATCCGTAATCGCAACTATCATGCCCGGCCGTTTATATGCCTTTTCAACAGCTTCCCTGGTTTCAGGGGAAATGCCCCTGAGGATTATGCTTGAAGTCTCCTTCTCCGGGCGGAGTATAAGGCGGATTCTCTTCCCATCCGGCCATGTGGTTTCGCTCCCCTCGTATATCCGGACAATTTCCTCAATTGTAAGATTTGATATATTATTTTTATTGGTGACAAACACGAACGGGCTCCTTGCATATTCCACTTGTTTGGCGCCCTCTTTTTTTTCGCCGTCATTCAATTCCCTGCCGCTGACAGCCACGTCAATAGCCCCTTTTAAGATAGCCTTTATCCCGCCTGTGCTTCCAAGGCTGGGCAGAACCTCCACCTTTACCCCTGGATTTTCCTTCTCGAATATATCTGCTATAGCCCTCATCGTTGCAAGCGCGCTGCCTGTGCCGCCTATTTTTATCACTTCCGCATACAGGTTAGAAACAAATAATAAACAGAAAGCCAGGACAACCGCAAATAAAGTCATTAATTGCACAGCCTCATGTCCTTTCTTCATATTGACCTCCCGGTTCATAATTACCCTTAAACGCATTATCTCAGATTTCAAATCACTTATCAATAAAAAGGGGTGTTTGTAGTATAATCAATGCTAATCAGCAGTCAGCTATCAGCAGTAATATTAAATAAAAAAAATATGAGGATATAATGTCCGAGTTAACGCCTTTAATGAAACAATACACGAGCATCAAAGAGAAACACAGGGACTGCATCCTTATGTTTAGGCTCGGGGACTTCTACGAGATGTTCGGGGAGGATGCGAGGATTGCGTCAAAAATTCTCAATATAGCCCTTACATCCCGCGATAAATCAAAGGATGATCCCATGCCTATGTGCGGCATTCCTCATTTTGCCTCTGAGACTTATATAACGAAACTGATTAAGGCGGGACATAAGGTGGCTGTATGCGAGCAGCTTGAGGATGCTAAAGAGGCCAGGGGCCAGGAAAAGGGAATAATCCAGAGGGATGTTGTAAGGGTAATAACGCCCGGCACGCATACGCCGGAGCATCCTAAGGAGAACAATTACATCCTGAGCTTTTTCCATGACGGGAAAAGGCACGGCATAGCAGCAGCGGACATATCAACAGGAGAATTTGTGATATATGAAACCGCAGAGCCTGTTGAGGATGAATTCAGCAGATTCGAGCCAAAGGAAATCCTTTGTCCAAAGACGATGAGAGAAAACATCCATTATTCCGAGGTGTTAAAAAACTTTTATACGACTGCATGTGAAGACTGGACATTCGATTATGCGGAGGCGTATAAAACACTGCTTATGCACTTTAAGGTATCCTCTCTTGACGGTTATGGCTGCGAAGGAATGAACGCTGCAATATCGGCAGCCGGGGCGCTCATAACTTATCTTGAGGAAACTCAGAAAGAAAACCTGAATTTTAAGAAGATATCGACCTTGCAGCAGTCATCGTATATGCTCCTTGACACAGCTACACAGAGGAACCTTGAACTTGTACACAGCCTTAAAAACAGGACAGAGGAAAACACCCTTCTCTGGGCGCTCGATGAGACATTGACCCCGATGGGAGGAAGGCATCTCAGGGGTTTAATATTGAGGCCGTTTATAGACATCAAAGAGATACACAGGAGGCAGGGTGCAGTCGAAC
>SCSY01000137.1 GCA_004298625.1 Nitrospirota bacterium
GGAAGGAGATAGGGTCTTACCTCTTCCGCGTCGGAAGCGTTTAAGGCGCCGAATACAGGAATCTTTTTCAGGTCAACCATGCATTAGGATAATCAAAATCCGCATTGAAGGCAAGGCTTTTTTCTTGGGGGCGCCGGTGGATTCAACTTTAGCATAATTTTAGATATAATCTCCTTAAGAAGATGACTTCACGATATTCCAGGATATTTTTTGCTGTATTTCTCTGTTCGTTTTCCAGCCTTGCCTATGAGATAGCGCTTACGAGAATTTTTTCGATCTCACTCTGGTATCACTTTGCCTTCATGATAATAAGTATCGCCATGCTCGGCCTGGCTGCAAGCGGGACGCTGATGTCAATCTTCAATAAGCTTAAGAACCCGTCCAATATAGGCGCTTATAGTTTTTTGCTCGGACTTGGCATTCCATTAAGCTATCTTATTTCGAACCAGATCCCTTTTGACCCTGTCAGGCTTTCATGGGAGAAGCCGCAACTGCTCTATATAGGCTTGTACTACATTGTCCTTTCAGTCCCGTTTTTCTTTACAGGACTGATAATAGCTACCGCATTTTCTTCGATGAGTGAAAGATCAGGACTTATTTATGGAGCAGACCTTCTTGGCGCCGGCGCCGGCTCGATAGTAATACTGTATTTCATGACAGTCACGGGGCCCGGGCAGACTGTTTTTATTTTATCCGCGATTGTTCTCTTCGCGGCGTTCATAATAAGCGGGAAAAGGCTTAAGATTGCATCCCTGGCATTTATTCTTCTCAACCTTTCCCTTTTTCTTGTTAAACCTGAATTTATTGATATGAGGATGTCTCCGTATAAAGGACTTGAGATGGCGCTGAGGTTTCCAGGCGCAGAACATCTGAAGACATATTACAGCCCGTTCTCGCGGATAGATGTTTTTAAAAGTCCTGCGGTCCGTTTTGCACCGGGCCTCAGTGTCAGGTATCTCGAACCATTGCCAGAGCAGGCAGGGATAGCGATAGACGGCGGAGAGATAACCGCTGTAACAACCTCTGATAATCGTAAATCTCTTGTATTCCTTGAATATCTGCCGTCTGCTCTTCCATACGAGATAGGCAAAAGAGACGATGCCGTGATCATAGATTCCAAGGGCGGCCTGCAGGCATTGGCAGCCGCGTATTACAAGGTAAAAAATATTTACAAAATAGAATCGAATCCATTGCTGATAAAGGTCATAAGAAATGACTTTGACGTTTTCTCCGGCAGCATATACAGGGAGAATACATGGCAGGGGATGGGAAGGTCGTGGCTGAGATTAAGAGGCGGGGAATTCGATATAATAGACATCTCGCTCATGGGCGCCTTGCCCTCGGGCATATTCGGCATATCAGAAGACTACAGGTTTACTGTTGAGGCCTTCAGGGAATACATAGGCCATTTGAAGCCGGAAGGAATTCTGAGCATAAACCTCTATCTGTTCCCGCCGCCCAGAATTGAGTTGAGACTTCTGAATACAATAATTGCCGCGCTCGGAGAGCTCCATATCAGCGACGCAGAAAAGCATATCGCGGCTGTCAGAAGCTGGGACAGCATCTGCATCCTTGTAAAGAGGACAGGGTTTACCGACTCTGAGATAGAGGCGGTAAAAAAGTTTTCCTCCGAACGCAGGTTCGACCTGGTGAGCTATCCCGGCATCAGGGAAGAAGAAAGCAACAGGTATATAAAAATGCCTTCAAATGAATACTTCACCGCCTTTAGGAATATCCTGGACGCCGCTGAGCGCGGGCGGTTTACCGAAAACTATCTTTTTGATATAAGACCTGTCCATGACGATAAACCTTTCTTCCATCAATACCTGAAACTAAAAAAAATAAAAGAGATTTACAGGGTGATGGGGAGCAAATGGCAGTATTTCGCAGAGGAAGGATATATCCTCCCTGCGGTCTTTGCGCAGGTGTTTTTTTTAAGTTTCATTCTTATATTTATTCCAGCCCTGCAAAGGCGCCGGGAAACCCAGCCGGCCGGATCAGGGAAAATATTTCTTCTTTATTTTGCATTCCTCGGCGTCGGGTATATGCTCGTAGAAACAGTGCTGATACAGAAGATGATCCTCCAGCTCGAAAATCCTTCATATGCAGTCGCAGCGGTGCTTGCCTCGATGCTTGTAAGCTCCGGCATCGGGAGTATCGTGAGTTACAGAGTATCCGGTATGCGAAGACACTTTATAGCAGGCGTTATAGCGGTAGTTATTATTTTTTACAGCTTTGCGCTTTCTCATATCCCGACAGCCATGATGTCCGGTAAAATCCCTGTCAGGGTCATTGCCGTATTTTTCTCGCTCATGCCGCTTGGGTTTGTCATGGGTATTCCTTTCCCGACAGGGCTGAAGATTCTCGGCGAGAGAAATGCTGTTTTAATTCCATGGGCGTGGGCCGTAAACGGCTGTTTTTCCGTCCTTGCGCCTGTTTTAACCATCATGCTGGCGACGGAGTTAGGGTTTAAGATCATGCTCTGGTTTGGCGCATTGGCCTATGCGATGGCCTTTGTGATGCTTAAGGTTTTTTCCGGGCCTCGCCGGTCATAGGCACAAACGCCACAGATCCCATCTGTTCCAGCTCGATCTCGCCTTTTTTCTTTGTAGCAAGGGTCAGCGTCTGGTAATAAACCGTGCTGCCGAGCGGGAGGATCAGCCTTCCGCCTTCTTTCATCTGCTTAATCAAAGGCGGAGGTATGTGGTTTACCGAAGCAGTTATGATTATCGCATCAAAGGGTCCGAATTCCCCCCATCCCCAATAACCATCGGCATATTTTACTTTTATATTCCCGTAACCGAGGTCTTTCAGCCTTTTATCCGCCTTATCAGCGAGGGATTTGCGTATCTCTATTGTGAATACCTCTTTCACCATCTCGGCCAGAACCGCAGCCTGATATCCTGAACCCGTTCCTATTTCCAACACCCTGTCTGTTGGCCTGAGTTTCAAAGCCTCTGTCATCAGAGCAACGACATAAGGTT
>SCSY01000138.1 GCA_004298625.1 Nitrospirota bacterium
CCCGGTTCGACAATCTCAAGCCCCATGCGCTTAAACTCCTCATATATCTCCTTAACTGCGCCCCCGCCCCAGCCATAGCTTCCAAAGGCGGCGGCAATCCTGTTTTTAGGTCTCAAGCCCCTCAGGTGATAAAGAAACTCTGCAATAGTCGGGTACATAAGATTGTTGAACGTAGGAGAGCCTATAAGACAGCCTCTCGACTGCCAGAACTCCTTGATTGCAGCGCTCATGGGTGTGGCCCGCAATTTAATAACTTTACATTCAACCCCTTCGTCTTTAATCCCCTGCATCATGGGAAGCGTCATGTGCTCGGTGCCGTGCCACATTGTATCGTAGATGACCGGGATGCTGAGATTCGCATTGCCGTTAGCCATGCCGAGGTACATCTGCATTACCTTTTGGGGATGCGCCCTCCAGATAATCCCGTGGTCAGGGGCAATCATATCAAATTCGAGCCCTAATTTCTGTATATCCGCAATCTTTGTTTTTATTAACTGCCCGAACGGCATAAGGATATTGGCATAGTAATCCACAACCGAGTCTTCCAGTTCAGCCATAGACTCGCAGGATACAAATTCGTCATCGAACCTTACTGCGGATGCCAGGTGCTGGCCGAATACATCCTGGCTGATAAGGACCTTGTCCTCCTTTATATATGTCATCATGGAATCAGGCCAGTGAAGCATCGGAGTTTCCAGAAACAGAAGCGTCCTTTTGCCTATATTCAGCGTATCGCCTGTCTTTACGACCTTAATATTCCATTTCGATATATCAAAAAACCTCTCGATGCCTTTCTTGCCTTTTTCCGTGATATAAATAGTCGCAGCAGGCGTCAGGGCCATAATCTTGTCAAGACTCGTGGCATGGTCATTTTCGATATGGTTTATAACGATGTGCCTTATTTTTGAAGGTTCAACAACCGACCTTATGTTCTTTATGGTAATATCGGCAAAATCGTATTTAACCGTATCCAAAAGCGTTATCTCGTCATCCAGTATCAGATAATTATTGTATGTTGTGCCGCGCTCTGTTACATACCCGTGAAAATCCCTCACAGCCCAGTCAATTACGCCAACCCAGAATATCCCGTTTTTAAGCTCAACAGCCTTCATTTAACCTCCCGGTATAAATTTAATTATTTCTTCAAAGCCTTTCCTATCCTTTTCTCGATTGACTTAACCTTCTCGTCAATCCTGTTGGGCTTTCCCTTCCTGTCGTCTATGGATATTGTGGTCACGGCCCTCTCTCCGCTCTTCATGACAACGCTGTGGCATTTTTTTATCAGCTTAACCACATCATCCCATTCACCCTCCACAACAGTGCCCATGGGATTAATCTTGTAAGGAAGACCGCTTGCATCCACAAGTTTCAACACCTCTGCGAGCTGATCGCCTATGCTGCTTCCGATGCCAATCGGCACAATGCTGAATTCTGCCAACATAAAAACCTCCTTGTTTTAGTGTCAAAGTGTCAGAGTATCAAAGTATCAGAGTCTTTGGAGTTTTGACCCTTCGATGCTTTGTCCCTTCCATTCCTAAGTAAAGAATAGCAGAAAATATGCAAGAAATGAATACCGCCGTTGCAACAAAAAATTAGCATGTGGTATTCTGAGGAAAATATAGGGCTGAAGCAGAAACAAGCATCTGGGCAAACAACAGTTTGTTGAGATTTTTTACTTAAAATAACGACCAAAAAAGAGCAGACTCTGTGACTATTAGGCTCATGATTATTAAAAAAGATTAGGCAACATCCCACTCTCCTGGTTTTAAATGCATTAAAATATCCCTGCTACCATGAATCACTGCAACAACATAACAGATGTTTTGCCTTATCTGATAAATAATCCGGTATGAACCGTAGATCAGTTCGCGTATGTTTTTATCCTGAAATTCAGGAACCATTCTGCCGCAAAAAGGGAATTCAGACAATTTTTTAGGGGCAACCAGCACATGGTTTACAACCCTCTCGGCATAAACAAAGGAATCTCCGGCAATGTATTCAAAGATACTCTTAAGACCGTCTAATGCCGGCTCTGTCCATATGACTTCAACCATCTCCTCACTCTCTTTTCCGCCTCATTTTGCGACACAACACGCCCTTCGTCAATCGCCTTTATTCCTTTCTCCACTTTCTCAAACACATATAGATGGTATTGAATGTCTTCAAGCGTGCAATCTTTCGGCAATGTTTTAATCAGGTTTATTGCCTGTTCCTTGACAATCGGCATATTTTCCTCCTTCCTTATCTTTCTAATTCTTTATTCTAACCAAAACCTCTTTCTCATAGCAACTTAATCATTAACCTATATTGCAACAAAAAATACCCCTGTGTTATTCTGAGAAAATCATGGAAAAATATCTCGACACAACAAAGAGCGTAATCATCTCCTCGCCTGCGGGATCCGGGAAAACGGAAAAACTCGCGCGGAGATATATAAGCCTCCTTCTTGCCGGCAACGAGATAGAAAAAATCCTTTGCGCCACTTTCACGGAAAAGGCCGCGGCAGAGATGAAAGAAAGGATACTTAATATCATAGAAAAAGAAAACCCCGATTTATTCCTGGGCATTAAGGAAAAGATGCCTTTGATGCGCATATCAACAGTCCATGCGTTCTGCCTTAAACTGCTTAAACGTTTTTCGATAGAACTGGGGCTGGACCCATCTTCCGACGTCATGGATGAATTCGAGTCATCGCTTCTCTGGGCAGAATCTGTTTATGAATGCC
>SCSY01000139.1 GCA_004298625.1 Nitrospirota bacterium
CTTATAAGGCTTGATTCGAAGGGGCCTGTCATTTTTTTGCAGGACAGGGTCGGTAAAAAGGGAAAGAACTTCAAATGCTATAAGTTCAGGACCATGTATAAAGATGCAGGGAAAAGACTTCAGGAGCTTCTTGAGAGCAATGAGGAGGCACGGATGGAGTGGGAAAAATTCTGGAAGCTCAAGGATGACCCGCGTGTTACAAGGATCGGGCGTTTTTTAAGAAAAACGTCTCTTGATGAACTTCCGCAACTATTTAATGTTTTTAAGGGTGATATGAGTCTTGTTGGTCCCAGACCTGTTACGCAGGACGAGATAGATAAGTATTATAAAGATGCAGCCGAGCTCTGTTTCAGTGTCACTCCCGGAATTACAGGCCTGTGGCAGGTTTCAGGGAGAAGCAATACAAGCTATGAATACAGGATTGCCCTTGATTCATGGTATGTGAGAAACTGGAATTTGTGGCTGGATATTATTATCCTGTTTAAAACCATAAAGGTGGTCGTAAGGGGAGATGGCGCGCGCTGATAAAAAAATCAAAGTTCTTTCCGAAACCGCAGCTTGACTATTCGGGGTTTGTTGTCTATAGGGCTATGGAATTAACTGATCTTTGTCGTTGCGACTCGCAACCGAGCTGGTATGCCGTTCATGTTAGATCCAGACATGAATTCAGTGTTATTGAAAGGTTGACAAAGAGTGGAATAGAGGCATTCCTGCCTGTAGTTGAAAGGGTTAACAGGTGGAAGGACAGGAAGAGGCTGGTAACTTTTCCACTTTTTCCCGGCTATCTGTTTGTTCACATTAACAAGACATACCATAATATGCTTGCTGTCCTGAAAATCCAGGGCGTAGTGAGATTCCTTGAGACGGTTCCCGGTGAGCCGGAGCCTGTGCCTGAAGACCAGGTAACTTTTCTAAAAAGACTTGTTGAAAATAAAGAGGCCCTTGATCCTTACCCATATCTGAAGGAGGGGCAGATTGTCAGGATAAAAAGGGGAGCTTTAACCGGCGTGGAGGGAATCCTTGTTGAAAGGACCGGGCAGCATATTCTTGTCCTTTCAGTTGATATACTCCGGCAGGGGGTGTCCCTCAAGATAGACGCATCGGAGGTAGAACTTGTATAATATGTTGATTTCTTAAGAAATGCCTTTAGTTGCAATTTCCGTAAATAGGGATATGTAACTGAGAGGGCGGAGCATTAAAAAAAAGGGATAATTCGTTGCTTAACATGACTAAAATGTTAGATGACAGGATATTTAAAGAATATGACATAAGGGGAGTTGTCGGTAAAGACCTTGACAGGGATGTTGCTGTTTTCATCGGGAGGGCATTCAGCAGTTTGCTGAAAAAAATAAATCCTAAGGCAAAATGCGTAAGTGTTGGAAGGGATGTAAGGCTTAGTTCGGAAGAGCTGGCATCAGGCATAACCGAAGGAATTATATCATCCGGTATCGATGTATATGATTTGGGTATTTGTCCTACTCCTCTGCAATATTTTTCAATCTTCCATCTTAATCTGGACGGCGGCGTCATGGTTACAGGCAGTCATAATCCTCCGGAATATAATGGGTTTAAACTTAGCATCGGCAAGACAACTATTTTCGGCAAAGATATCCAAAGGCTGAGGGAAATAATAATAAACGAAGAATGGATACTCTCCGGTAAAAAAGGGCAGGTTGAGGACTATGATATAGTTGACGCCTATAAGAGATATATGCTGAAAGAATTTTCATATTTGAATGATTCTGGATTCAAAACATATAAGGTTGTTGTAGATGCAGGCAATGGAACTGCCGGCATTGTTGTCCCTGAAATCCTGAGCAGCATCGGCTGTGATGTGATACCTCTTTACTGTGAACCTGATGGAAATTTTCCCAATCATCACCCCGATCCGACAGTTGTTGAGGCTGTACAGGATTTAATTGCAGAAACAATGCGGTCTGAAGCTGATATGGGGGTTGGGTATGACGGCGATGCAGACAGGATTGGAGTGATTAACAGCGACGGCGATATTGTCTGGGGCGACCAGTTGATGATAATCCTGGGCCGTGAATTATTAAAGCAGACCCCTGGCGCAAAGATAATAGGCGATGTGAAGTGTTCACAAGTAATGTTTGACGACATAAGGGAACATGGGGGCATACCTGTAATGTGGAAGACCGGCCACTCGCTGATAAAGCAGAAGATGAGGGAGGAGGGCGCTATGCTTGCCGGTGAGTTCAGCGGGCATATATTCATTGGAGATAGGTATTTTGGTTATGATGATGCTGTTTATACCACTCTAAGGCTCATCGAGATAATGAAAAAGAGCGGGAAGGATATAAAAGGACTTCTTGCTGGTGTCCCAAAAATGTTTTATACGCCTGAGATAAGGATTGAATGTCCGGAAGACATAAAAAGAAATGTAGTTGAAAGGATTGTGTCTGCTTTTTCTGCTTACAAGGAGAATGGTGGAGCGCCCTACAGGATAGACGATGTGAATAATCTGGATGGCGTGAGGGTTACGTTCGAGAAAGGCTGGGGTCTGGTTAGAGCAAGCAATACGCAGCCTGTTGTAGTCATGAGAGTTGAGGCAACGGATAAGGCAAGCTTAGAGAAGTATAGAACATTCATAGAGGGAACAATTATAAAGGAAATGGAAGGGCGATGAAAATTTCGATTATCGGCACCGGCTATGTTGGACTTGTTACCGGGGCATGCATGTCCCAGATGGGGAATGCGGTTATTTGTGTTGATCTGGATGAAAAAAAGATTGAAGGTCTTAAGCAGGGCATTATTCCCATATATGAGCCCGGACTCGAGACAATGGCAGCCGAGAATTTCAAGCTTGGCACTTTAAAGTTTACCACTGATATAAAAGAGGCGCTGGACCACAGTGATATATGCTGCATTGCCGTCGGCACCCCTATGGGAGAGGACGGAAGCGCTGATCTACAGTATGTTTTACAGGCAGCGCGAGATATAGGAAGGCATATTTCCCACTATACGATCGTCGTGGATAAATCCACTGTTCCCGTAGGCACTGCCGACAGGGTCAGGGACGTTATTCAGCAGGAGTTGAACAGGCGTAAGGTTAATATCCCGTTTGATGTTGTCTCCAACCCGGAATTCTTAAAGGAAGGCGCTGCGATTGAAGATTTTATGCGGCCGGACAGGGTTGTGGTAGGAGCGGATAATCCAAAGGCGCTCGAAAAGATAAAAGAACTCTTTGCGCCCTTTACGAGGAGCCACGAAAGATTTATTTCAATGGATGTAAAGAGCGCCGAGATGACAAAATATGCCGCTAATGCAATGCTTGCAACAAAAATATCGTTTATGAATGAGATGGCAAATATTTGCGAAAGGGTAGGAGCGGATGTTAACAAAGTAAGGGTCGGGTTGGGCAG
>SCSY01000140.1 GCA_004298625.1 Nitrospirota bacterium
TTTGTATCTACTTCCACTACTCCTAACAATGCTCATCATACCTTTAAGCATTATCGGAATAGATAAGCCAATCGGAGATGTAATCGGTGAGTTGAGAGAGGTTTCTCAGGAGACAGAGGAGATTCCAAGATGGAGCTATCTCTTTACACAGTTCAGGGTAATAGTTACATACATAAGACTACTCTTTCTTCCAATAAATCAGAATCTTGATTATGACTATACGGTATATCATTCATTCTTTAATCCAGAGGTGTTTTTATCATTTCTATTTCTCTTGCTAATTTTTGGTTTGGGTATTTATCTTTTTTATTCTAAACGCTACAAGCTATATGCTACACGCTTAACAGCCTTCGGAATCTTCTGGTTCTTTATCACACTTTCTGTTGAGTCAAGCATTATACCGATAAGAGATGTAATCTTTGAGCACAGGATGTATCTGCCATCAATAGGATTATTTTTTGCAATACTAACTTTCACATTCCTTTTAGCAGAGAAGCTAAAAAGCAGATGGCAAAAAGTTAATAGAGCAGTCGTTGTAACGCTTGCTATAGTTATTGCAGTTCTTTCGATTACTACTTACGCAAGGAATATTATATGGCATGATTGGGTGAGTTTGTGGGAGGATGTGGTGAGAAAGAGCCCTCAGAAAGCAAGAGGGTATAATAACTTAGGGGTTGCCTTTAAAAATAATGCCTTAATTGATAAAGCAATAGAATATTTTCAAATTTCATTAGGACTCAATCCTGGTTATGCAATAGCACATTATAACCTCGGAGTTGCTTATCAAGATAGAGGCTGGCTTTCGAAAGCTGCCGACCACTATCAAGTTGCCTTGAGTCTGAAACCGGATTATGCAGAAGTATACAGCAACCTTGGTGCTGTATGCGATGCCAAAGGATTAACTGATAAAGCTATTGAATATTATCAAATGGCTTTAAACTTAAAACCTGGGTACGCAGAGGCTTATAATAATCTCGGTTTTAGTTATATGCATAAAGGCATGACCGATAAGGCGATTGAACATTATCAGGCTGCTTTAAAATTCAAACCGGATTTTGCAGAGGCTTATAATAATCTTGGCTATGCCTATTTTTATAAAGGCCTGACTGAAAAGGCAATAGAATATTATCAAGTTGCCTTGAGTCTGAAACCGGATTACGCAGAAGTCTATAGCAACCTTGGTGCTGTATACGATGCCAAAGGATTAACTGATAAAGCTATTGAACATTGTCAAACGGCTTTAAGCTTAGAACCTGATTGTGCAGAGGCTTATAATAATCTCGGTGCCAGCTATATGCATAAAGGCATGACCGATAAGGCAATTGACTCTTACCGCAAGGCTTTGGACATAAAGGCAGATTATGCAGACGCGCATTTTAATCTTGGGCTTGTCTACCTTGCCGGTGGAACCTTCAATCTTGCCGGCAAGGAGTTTGAAACAGTGTTACAAATAAATCCTAATTATCCTAAGGCGCGTCAGTTTCTTGATTATATTTCTTCTCAAAATAAACATCACCCCTCTCGGTAAGTAGAAGGGTGGCAGGGGGTGTCGCTGCCACCCTTCTTGTCTATCTTTTAATTATTGATGATATATGTTGCTGCGTTTATCAGTATGGCTGCTGCACTTGCGCTTATATGCTGTCCTGATTGTGCGCTAACCTGATTGATAAACGCCTGCATTATATTGTCCGATGCCTGCCCATTGCCACTGCAGCAGCATCTGCTGCATTAAGAACTTTTGAAAGCAAACTATTTGCTATGCCTTCATTGTCTATCTGGCCTGAGGCAAGCATCTGCTGAATCAATCCTGCAAGCCCGTCTGTTGTTACCAATTTAGAAAGACGTTAAAAACGGACAGTTTTTTATTCCTGAATCCTCGTAAAAAGATTAACAGCTATAGCTCCGAATATGAGAGGCACGATCCATGTTGCTATAACAGGCGGCAGTATTCCGGCATATCCCAGCGATAAAAACATTGCATGGCCGAACCAGTAGAGAAGGCTTATAAAGATACCTATTGCAGTTGTGACAAGCCCCCCTCCGGTCTTCCGTCCCATGGGCAGGGACAGTCCGAGCAATACCATGAAAAAATTGATAAAAGGATATGAGACCTTGGAATTCAGATCAACTATGAGTTTCAGATTCTTAAACCCTGCATCCTCAAGTTTCCTTGTATACCTAAAAAGCTCTCTTACGCCCATGTCCTCCGGCTTCTGAATATCCTCTGCAAAAAGCACCGGCGACTCGCTAAGGGGGTATTCAAGCTCTTTGTATCTGCTTATTGTAGCATCGGCTATGTTATATGAAACTGTATTTTTCAGTTTCCACTTGCCCCCTGAGCCTTTAGTCTCTATCCACTCCGCCTCCTCAGCCTCTATCCTTTCTTTGAGAGAGCCGTCAGCAACTCTGAATATGCTGATATTCCTGGAAACTTTTTTTTCAGGCACATACAGGCCTATTTTTACTATGGAGCCGTCCGCGGCCCTCAGCCATACAGTGCCTTCTTTGAATGAAAACTTTTTGCCTTTTTTTATGATTGTCTCTTTAAGTTTATGCGCCTTTTTGGAAAACTCAGGCACTATAACTTCTCCAAGGATAAAACCACAGAGACTCAAAAGCAATCCTCCGATCAAAAAAGGTCTCAGTATGGTCTTCAGGCGGCCGCCTGCCGCTTTAATTGCCGTTATCTCCTTTCTCTTTTTCGCCTGGCTGAAAATAAACAAACTGCAAAGAAGGATTGCCATCGGAAGCAGATAAAGAAGATAGCGGGGGAAATTAAAAAGAGTATAAAACAGGAGATTTTCCAGGGACGGCCTATACGGCAGAAAATCGTCTATTTTATCAATAAGTTCAAGAAGACTGAATATGAAAGCAAGCCCTGCGGCAATTACTAATAAAACTTTAAAAAACTCTTTCAGATAATGCCGTTGTATTATCAGCATAGTTACTTTTTGCTTTCCTCTCTGAACATCCAGACCGCAAAAACCCCGAGTATAAAAGTCGGGCTCCATGCGCCGATGTAGTGAGATATCTTTCCTGTTCTTGCAAGGTTCTCCCCATAAATCAGCAATATATAAAATGCAGCAAACACGAATAACCCTATTGTAAGCCCGCCGAGTCTTCCTGTTTTTCCTGCCAGCAGCGACAGGGAAGGGCCGAGCAGCATAAGTATCAGGCAGACGGAAGGCAATGACAATCTCCTGTGCAGTTCAAGGAACAAGGGCACGGCGTCCGTAGGCGATGCCTTTCCTGCGTCCCGGAACAGCTCAAAGGGCGTGAGCTCGCTGTTTTTCCTTACAGGCGGGTCTGCGGCAAAGTTCAACGACAGATGATAACCCTCGAAAAAGATCTCCGTCGAGCTGTTCATATTTGCAATATGCATATACCCGTCTTTCAGATAAAAAGAAACATCAGACGCATCTATATTGGAAATCCTGCCTTCCTTTGCCATCAAAACCTTCGGCTCTTTCTTGTTCCTCTCATCGTATATAAATATCTCTTTCATACTGTTTACATCCGGCTTTTCCTTTACAAACAAGACCATATCCTTGAATAACGTGGCAAACACACCCGCCTCTATGGCAGCCGGCGCCCTCTGGGTTATTACGCCGGAAATGGTCTTCCTCAGCTTTACCATGCTTCCGGGTCCGAGATAAAAACTCACGAGCAGCCCTGCAAAAAAACAGCTTATCCCCACCCAAAAAACCGGCATCACCATTACCTTAAACGGCATCCCGCTTGCGCGAAGTATTACAAGTTCGTTGTCGGCATTCAGCCTGCCGTAAGTGATCAACGTCGCTACCAACAATGACATAGGCAGCGTGAGAATCAACATCGGCGGCTGCAGATACAATATTATCTCCGCCATGTCAAAAATAGAAGCGCCGACAACAGAAAGAATCCTGCTTAATCTCAGAATCTTTTCCATCATAAGAATAAAATTAAGGGATATCAGGCTTAAAAAAAAGGTAAAAGCCAGCTCCTTGAGCATCTCCTTATGTATTGTATAGATTCTCATTTTCACCTGTCGTAGACTCGTCAATTGCGACTCGATTCATCGAGACTCTCCGAGAGATATTTTACATTATTTAACGAATCAATGCCTTAAAGCGTATTCGGATTCATAAAGCGAGACTGCTGAAAGGTTGACAACAAAATCAAATTAATTTTATTCTATAAGTCTGATTTTTTATCAGGGCCGCTAGCTCAGTTGGTAGAGCAACGCCCTTTTAAGGCGTGGGTCGAAGGTTCGAATCCTTCGCGGCTCACCATGTGTCCCCATCGTCTAGCCCGGCCTAGGACATCGCCCTTTCAAGGCGGTAACGCGGGTTCGAATCCCGCTGGGGACGCCATTGAAAATTGAAAGGGTTGCGCAAGCAACCCTTTTTTTTATTTCCCTGCGTAAAACGGACTCATTGTGTGCTAATATTTGCTTCTCTTGCACGACGTGCTACTCGCCAATGCACTAAAAAAACAATAACAGCAATACTAAGAATAATCACTGTTTGCGTCAAGCTTTGAAATGCATCTCGTAGTTCGGATTTGATTGACTGCTGATAACTTGCCAGACGCTGTTTTGTTAGTTCTTCATCAGCAGGGCGTTGCCTTTTTTTATCGTCACTACAGCTATCACCGCTCTTCCAATAAGCATCATTGCTTTGATGTCTATTATATTCATACGAACTCATAGTGAATTCAGGCTTTGCGATTCTAACTATATCATAGATTGAAATACCAAGTGCTATTACAAAACAAACTATCGTAGCGAAACATACAGCTAAGGCGTAAATCTCAAGAATTGATTTCTTCAATTTGCCCTCCTATTTATTGTTTCTGTAACAAACTTTTTATACTGCTTACGCATTTGAAGCATTATAGGCATGATAATGCAGGCA
>SCSY01000141.1 GCA_004298625.1 Nitrospirota bacterium
GAAGTCTCCTGGGACGAGGCGCTCGATTACGTTGCGTCAAAGTTAAAAGAGATTAAAGGCAAACACGGCCCTGATTCGATTGCAGGCCTTTCTTCCGCCAGATGCACTACCGAAGAAAATTATCTCTTCCAGAAATTCATGAGGGCTGGCATAGGCACTAATAATGTTGACCACTGCGCCCGACTCTGACACGCTCCTACTGTGGCCAGTCTGGCCACAATATTCGGCTCAGGCGCAATGACAAATGCCATAAGAGAGATAGAAGGCATGGAAGTCATCTTTATAATAGGTTCCAACACAAAAGAGACTCATCCTGTTATTGCAAACAGGATGCTAAAGGCATTGCGAAAGGGCTCAAAGATCATTGTCGCCGACCCGCGAAAAGTTCCTATGGCGAGATTCTCCGAGATATTCCTGAGGCTTAATCCCGGCACGGATGTTGCGCTTATAAATGGAATAGCTCACGTGATATTAAAAGAGGGGCTTAACAACAAAGAATTTGTTATTGCAAGGACAGACGGTTTCGACAAATGGAAAGAGTCAATAGAGGTATTCACGCCGGAGAATGCCTCAAAGATAACAGGCGTCCCGAAAGAAGATATAATCAAGGCTGCCCTTCTTTACGGAGGCTCAAGAAAAGCAGGAATATTTTATACCATGGGCGTCACACAGCATATTCACGGAACAGATAATGTTAATGCCATAGCTAATCTTGCTCTCCTGACAGGGAATATCGGAAGGGAACACACTGGCATAAACCCCCTGAGGGGGCAGAATAATGTCCAGGGCGCGTGTGACGCAGGGTGTCTCCCGAATGTCTATCCCGGCTATCAGAGAATTGATATGCCGATGGTCAGGAAGAAATTTGAAGAAGCATGGCATGCATCTCTATCGGATAAAGAAGGACTGAAATCAACAGAGATGATAGAAGCGGCGTCTGATGGAAAACTCAGGGCTCTTTATATCATGGGTGAAAACCCTATGCTTACAGACCCCAATATCCACCATACCCGCAAGGCGCTCGAAAACCTCGACTTCCTTGTCGTGCAGGACATATTCCTTACAGAGACGGCGGAACTTGCAGATGTAATCCTGCCGGCTGCATGCTTTGCCGAAAAAACCGGAACATTCATAAACACCGAAAGAAAAGTGCAGCTCGTAAGAAAGGCTGTAGAACCCCCGGGAAATGCCAGAGAAGATATGCAAATCATCTCTGAACTGTCCGGCAAAATAGGGTATGACATGAAATACTCGTCTTCAGAAGAAGTGTTTGAAGAACTCGGCGGCTTATGGCCTGCCCTGGCAGGCATATCATACAGCAGGATCAGAAACAACGGCATCCACTGGCCGTGCCCCACAAAAGACCACCCCGGAACAGAGTATCTCTACAAGGCAGGATTTCCGCGCGGAAGGGTCCCGTTTACGCCTATAAAATACATGCCGCCTGCGGAGTCTGCGGACAAAGACTACCCGTTTGTCCTCACGACAGGAAGGAATCTGTTCCAGTATCACAGCGGTTCCATGACACGGAAGGTCGCGCCCATAGAGGCGCATGCAGGCGAGCCATACATTGAGATAAATGCAGCAGATGCAGAGAAACTTGGAGTGAAGCCCGGTGAAAAAATAAAGGTGAGTTCAAGGAGAGGACAGATTGAGATAAAGGCGAGAATTACCGATAGGGTTTCGGAAGGAACGGTCTTTATCCCGATGCATTACAAAGAGGCTGCTGCAAACGTCATAACAAGCGAGGCGCTGGACCCGTATGCAAAAACGCCTGAATTCAAGGTCTGCGCAGTAAAAATAGAAAAAACGGTTTGAATGGTTCAAATCGTTTAGGCTGCTTATAAACAGTTATGAGAGGAGGGAATATGGTAAATGCCAAAGAGCTTAAGAAACAGGTTCTTTTTGAGGACATCAGCGATCGGGAGATGGAAAAAGTAGCAAAGGTCACAAAGGAACTTTCACTAAAAAAAGACGATTTTCTTTTCAAAGAA
>SCSY01000381.1 GCA_004298625.1 Nitrospirota bacterium
GCGCATATTGGCGAGCAGACTGGAATCGTCACCGATTTCGAGCTGGATATTTACCGTCAGATCGCCTTCGGCAATACGCCGGGTAATATCGGCGGCGTAGGCTGGCTCGCCACCGAGTTGTCCCAGCAGGCTACGAATGATGGCGGTAGAAATGCCAGTCATCAGCACCACGCCAATTATCCCGAAAATTATGAAAACATTGCGGATACCCTGATAAAGCACTTCCCCCTGCTCAATTTCCTCGGTGGCCTTTTGGCTGGAATGCTCCTCGATTTGCTTGACGACCTTTTTCATCCCTTCCCCGGCGTCACGATCCATACCTTTGACCAACTTGTCAACGGTTTGTCCGGTAACCGGGTCGCTCTTGTCGAACGATTTGAGCGCTTCCCGATATCTGACGCCCAATTCCTCGTGTGCCTTGATGAGACTTTCGGTATCTCCGCTCGGCACGCCTTGCTTGTGCATCAGCTCGACAGCATTCCTCAGGCTGGCCTGGACTTTCTTTTCTTCTTCACCAAACTGACCAAAATACTTGTCAAAATTTTTCGGGTCGTTGCCGCGAATCAGAATGTTCTTCCATTCCTGCACCTGGGTTTTAAAGGCGGCGTGGGCGTTTTCCACTGCCACCACCGCATCGGTTTCGGTTTTAGCGGCGGCGAGGCTCTGCGCCAAACTGGTTTTGAGATTGTAAAGTTGGTAAACGCCTGCGCCGATGGGCGCCAGTAGCAAAAAAGAAGCAATCGCCGCCAGCATGATGAGACGGGTGCTCATCTTCATGGTCTGAAACATCCTTACTCCTCCTAATGAAAACAAAAAGCGCCTTGAATGGGCAACATGGAACCCTACATGAAATGTATGAACTAATTGTTACAGCTTTATATGTTCTCGAAAGGATAGGAAATTCAAGCATAAGTTTGAGTGAAGAAACCTGCCTTACGGACGGACAATGGTCGATAACAAACATAAGGTTCAATTTCTGATGTAGCACATAGGTTAATGTGCTGAAGGGTAAAGTGGCGTGATCTCGCCGCCTACCGGTGGTCATAGTACGCCCATGGAGGTGCGCAAACGGCACGGTGGAAGCCCAGCCGGGGGAAAAAGACCCGTTGGCGAGGCGAGGTAGGCTGACGGAATTCAACCGATGAACCGGGCGACCAACTGCCCGGTCATTCTGCAACGATTCCCACGACACCAACGCGCTGAGGGGCGGCGGTATTTTCCTATTTCTGCTT
>SCSY01000142.1 GCA_004298625.1 Nitrospirota bacterium
TTTGCCTCTCTCATGAACTTTGCCGCCTCCTCCGGAGGAGTCGGATTTATATAAAACCCGGAACCCCATTCAAAACCGGCTATCTTTGTAAGCTTCGGCATTATCTCTATGTGCCAGTGGTAGTATTCGTTTGTCTCGTCGTAGAACGGCGATGTGTGAATAATGAAATTATACGGAGGTATATCCAGAATCCTGTCCATCTGCCTGACTATTCTCTGAAGTATATCTGCAAGCATCGAGAAGTCTTTATTGGGAGGATAGAAAGCGGATTCGTGCTTTTTAGGAAGTATCCATGTCTCAAACGGAGCCCTCGGCGCAAAGGGCGAAAGGGCCAGGTAATTTTTGTTTTCATATATTACGCGCTTGCCGTCCTCAAGCTCCTGACTTATTACATCACAAAAGATGCATCGCTCCTTGAAATGAAAATACTGTTCTGCTGCGTCAATCTCCTCCTTAACAAGCTTCGGCACAATGGGGAGGGCTATGAGCTGGCTGTGCGTATGCTCCAGGGAAGCGCCGGCGTCTTCTCCTTCGTTTTTGAATATCAGGACATATCTGAATCTCCGGTCTTTTTTCAGGTCATTAAGCCTCAGATAATAGGCCCACAGCATATCTTCGACCGCCTTAAGGCTCATTGTTGATATGGAAAGATTATGCTGGGGCGTTTCTATCACAACCTCATGCGCTCCGATCCCGCTCATCTTATCAAAAATTCCTTCGCCTGTCTTGATTAATTCCCCGTGTATCTGGAGCGCGGGAAATTTGTTAGCCACAACTCGCAAAGTCCAGCCGGGAGAATTCGGCTGTGTGTCAACAGGCCTGAAGGCCATTATCTCCGGCGGAGCCGTATGTTCGTTGCCGGGACAGAACGGGCAGAAACCGCCTTTCTTCTTCTGCGAAGGCGATATAAAATCGGTCGGCCTCTTGCCCCTTTCAACAGAGATTATTACCCAGCGTCCGACAATAGGATCTTTTCTAAGCTCAGACATAATTCCTCCAATAATATAATTAAGAACTACTTCTTATTTTCCACTTCTTATTTTGGAATTATTATATCACAATAAGATATAATCCCCTATGAAGCCGACTTTTCATCACAGACTTGTAAATAATTTCTTTGAAGACCCATGCGTATATGTAAGGGTGCTCAGAGAAAAACGCGCATTCCTCTTTGACCTTGGCGACATAAGCAGGTTAAGTCCAAGCGACATTCAGAAAATAAGCGACGTCTTTGTAACGCATACCCACATAGATCACTTCATAGGATTTGACATTCTACTGAGAGCGCTTCTCAGGAGAGAGTCTCCCCTGAGGATATTCGGCCCCGCAAATATAATAGGATGTGTCGAAGGAAAACTTAAGGGATACACTTGGAACCTCATTAAGGAATACCCTCTTAAGATCGAGGTCTTCGGCATAGAGGAAACCCTTGTAAGGCATTCGGGGTTTTATGCTGAAAACCGTTTTGACAGAATAGACCATGATGAAAGGCCGTTCGACGGCCTTGTCTTGAAAGAACCGTTGTTTGAGATCAGGGCTGAATGCCTGACACACCAGATACCATGTCTGGGTTTTTCATTGAAAGAAGACTTTCATATAAATATAGACAAGGCGGCTCTCGGCAGGCTGGAACTTCCGGTGGGCCCGTGGCTTACAAAATTTAAAAAGGCAATCAGGGAAAATGCTCCGGAAGATATGGAATTCGCGATCTCGGGTAAAAAGCGCTCAATGAAAGAATTGAAAGAGATTGCCGCGATAACAAAGGGACAGAAGGTGTCCTACATCTCTGATTCCTCAATGGATGAGAGCAATATAAAAAAAATAATTGCTTTTGTGAAAAACTCCGATACGCTTTATTGCGAGGCATATTTTCTTGAGGAGGACAGGGAAAGGGCTATGGAAAGACATCATCTTACGGCAAAGACCGCAGGGATGATTGCTCGTGAAGCAGGCGTAACGAACCTTGTTGCAATGCATTTTTCTCCTAAATACAGGGAATGCCCCGATGCGCCTAAAAAAGAAGCTCTGATGGAATATAATAGATAATGGTTAATAATCAGGATATAATATTTTCGCTCATTCTCGCTGCGCTCCGAGGTATTTTGCCTCTTTATTATTTTAAGCATTAACTGTTGGAATATCGGCAAAATAAAACCGCTCAAACACTATATCCTGATTGTCTTAAAAATGTATAATGTAAGCTAATGCCGGGATAGCACAGTGGTAGTGCAGCTGATTCGTAATCAGCAGGTCGCGGGTTCAAGTCCCGCTCCCGGCTTTTGTTTAGCCATGATATAATGCAATTAACTTACTGCTTCCTTTGGAGGTATACTTGGCAAGGCAGGTTGCCGTCAGCTTCGAAAACGAGACGGTTAAAGTAGTATATGCATTATCAAATCGCGGAGACTTATTAATTGAAAAAACTCTCACCCTCAGAGACAAAGAATTTGATGAGTTTCTGGAGCGGGAAAAAACCCGTCAATTTACGGTTGTTTGTGATTTTAAGTCATTTTATGAAGACATACTTCTCATTCCTTCAACCGGTGAAAAATACGTCAAAAATATTATTGCATCCGAAATAAGGAAGAGATTCCCCGAACTTAAAGACCCTTCTTTTTTCTACACAGCCCTCGGTGAAAAACTTCATGAAGGCAGGATGATGAAGGAGATATTCATCTTTGCCGTCAGCAATGAAGATTTATTCGGCTTGATTAACAGGTTCGGCAAATACAATAAAAAGATAAAGCGCCTCTATCCCAGCGCTTTCGCGCTGGCTCATCTGCTTAATTTATCCGGCGCTAATGAAGGAAAATTTGCATTATGCATTGCCGAGGTCGGAGGAAATGCAGCGCTGTTCCTCGCCGGAGATAAAAAACTTCTTCCCTTCAGGGCCACGCGCTTCTCACAAAAGGGGATCCATAATCCCGACATTCAGAACATAAATATGACTATAAACTATTGCCGGCAGTCGCTGAAACTTAACCCTTCATTGATAATCCTGATAGGCGAGGCCTGTTACAAATATGATTCGGATATGGATTTAACCTTACCCGTGAGCTGTATTATGCATCCGGCAAGCATCTTAGCTTCAAAGGAAACGCTTATAGAATTTATCACCCCTGTATCGGCGCTCTTTCCCGCCAAGGACATGGAAGAAGGCAATATCCTCCCATGGGATTACAGAAATTTCTACGCCAGAAAGGCTATAATCGGTTATTGCATAGCTCTCTTTCTAATCCTTTCTCTTATCGGGTCAGGCTATACTTGGATGAGGATGCAGGGGATCTTATCCTTAAAAGAAAAAACCGAATCATTGCGGGCTGAAATAAAGAGCATGGAACCGGCCTTCGATAATTACAGGATCAAACACAAAGAATTGCAGGGCTCGCTTCCCCTGATAAATATCATAAATAGCTCGGGTTCCGCCCCCGACTTCCAAAAGGCATTGCTCGCCATTGGACAGCTCTATACGAAAGATATAAATATCCAGTCCGTGCAGATTAATAACGAAGGCGCATCATTGCGTCTGTATATCAGGGGCGTTATTGCCTCAAAGGGGCTTATTGACATGCAAAATAATTATCAGGCTCTCCTGAATGCGCTTAAAAAAAATAAGGAGCTGGAACTATTATCCGAAAAAATAGAGTTAACGGATAAAAGCTTTCAGATTGAGGCCGGATACAAAGGCAATCGGATATTATGAACAAATCGCCTGATGCAAATAATAAACTAAACCGCTTGTTCTGTTATTATGTTTTGTCAGGTCTGTTTTTTTCAATAGCGCTGTCAGCGGTTATTATTTCGGTAAGATATGAAAATTCCCTTTCCGATATTTTAAAGCGCCTGGAGTCCGGCAAACAGAATCTCCCGGCAATGCAGAATGCGCTTGCAGATATGGATACCGCCTTATCTGATATAAAGAGGATGACGCCTCCGGATATATCCTCACAGACCGGAGAGATGCAGATATTAATCAGACTTGATGAGCTGAAGTCAAGAATGAATGAGGCGGAAATTACCGTGTCTTCCATGGAATACAAAGGCGATGAAATTAACCTGCCGGTTGTCATAAAGGCGCCGATGAAAGACTATGCAAGCCTTGTAAACGCCGCGGGTTATCTTCAGGCACAAAGCTTTCCGGTTTTTAATATCGGCAATCTATCCCTGTCGCAAGCTCAGGATAAGTCGGTTTTATATGAAATCAGAGGAACTTTCAGAGCGCTGAAAGTCAATAAATAAGGTGGGCTGCTTAGAACCCGAAATTCAAGATGCTGTTTAACAGAAAACATACAATATTCATACTGCTGCCGTTTATTGCGCTTGCCTTTTCAGCAAGCGTTTGTTCCATGGTCAGGGTTAAGCCTGCCCTCTCGCCTTTGGAACAGGAACTTTCGGGATTTTCATACAAAAAGAGCGCGGTCCTCCGGAAGCATCCGATTACCGTAACTTATCTGAAAAGCCCTGTAGAAATTCCTGTTGCCGCCCAAAAGGATTTCCCCCGCATTCCGCTCTCGGAGATATTTCCACCGGGGACGAAAAAAGAAAAAAAAGTCCTTCTCATCCTAGTAAGCGACAACAGGAAAATGGCGATAATAAATGATATAGTAGTAAAAGAAGGCGATGCCGTTGATGGCGGCAGGGTTGAAAAAATAGAAAAAAACAGGATACTGATAAAGAATAAAGAGGGAGAGGAATGGCTGAAGATAGAACAATAGAAAAATCGGAGACAGGAAGCCGGAATTTAAGCGTCAAGGGTATATTCTTCCTGGCCTTTTTCTCTCTGCCGGCATCTCTGCTTATCCTGTCATGCGCATCCCCGGACATAGAAAAAAAGAGCGGCATAACAGAAGCGGCAAAGGAGATAAAGACAGAAAAGCCCCCTGCCCCGGAATTTAAGATGCCCGAATTTATTCCCCTATCCGAAGATATCTCTTCCTTAAAGACAAAGATCGTGGACATATCTGCAAGAAATACTCCGATGAAAGACGTCCTCCACGTAATATCCGAGTCAGCGGGAATCAATATCGTTATGGAAAAAGGGGTAGACGCTGAAACGCCCATAACCCTCACTTTAAAAAATATAAGCGCAAAAGACGCCCTGGACACTATTATCTCCTCTGTGGATTACTTTTATACAATCAGGGAAAATATGCTTTTTGTAAAGGCAATGGATACAAAGATTTTCGAACTCGGCCATCCCTCTATTGTCCAGAATTATAATATTGACGTCGGAGGCGACATACTGGGGGGCGGAACAGGGATAGGAACAGGGACAACAGCAGGGACCGGAACTACAGGAACAGCCCTGACAACCCCAGGGGCTGCAAGCATAAGAGGCAGTGTTACGCAGACGTCTAAAAGCGATTCTGCCGCCTTCAATTTTTGGGACGTCATAGAAAAAAATATCTCAAGCATACTGGGAATAACTGCAATCCAGGCAGGGGCGGCTTCTCCTGCAGTTCAACAAAGTTTTACGGTTAACAGATTGACGGGAACCATAGTAGTGACGGCGTCAAAAAAGAATATCGAAAGGGCGGAACAATACATCAACACCGTCAAAACGGTAATTAACAGGCAGGTGATGATAGAGGCCAGGATAACCGAAGTGCAGCTTACCGAAGGGCTGAAATACGGCATTGACTGGAGTCTCCTCGATAGGGGGAAAGGAGGGGATACGGTCAAGCTCCAGACCCGGAGTTTTTCCGACGTAGTAAGCCAGACGCTGCCGGCCTTCAGCATAGGCGTTACAAGTTCAAACTTCACCTCGCTCCTGAATGCCCTGGAGCAGCAAGGCGAGGTCAAGACCTTATCGAACCCGAGGATAAATATAATGAACGGACAGACGGCTCTCCTGAGCGTCGGCAGGAATGTGACTATCATCTCGCAGGTGCAGACATCAACGACGACAGCCTCCGGAGCGACTCCTACAACTACATTTACAATAGGCACAAGCTCCATTCTATCGGGAATCATTATCGGGATAGTTCCGTATATAAATGAAAACGGCGAGATATCCATGACAATAACGCCCATAATCTCGGATCTGGTGAGTCTTGAAGCAAGAACCGTCGGGCAAGCCGGCAATCAGACCCAGATATCGCTTCCCACGATAGACCTGAAGGAACTCAGCACTACGGTAAAGGTCGGGGACGGGCAGATGATTATAATTGGAGGGCTGATATCAAAAAAGGAAAGTTTCGCAGACAATAAAATCCCGATATTGGGAGACGTGCCTGTTGTGGGCGCTTTATTCAAAAGCCGTGATAAACAGGAAAGCAGGACGGAGTTGGTTATAGCCTTGCAGCCGGCGCTGATTTCAAGGTAGTTTATGACGATGGAAAAAATAGGAACCCTCTTAAAGACAAAGGGCGTCATCAATGACAAACAACTGCGTGTCGCCTTAATACAGCAGGAGATAACAGGAGACCTGCTTGGGGATACCCTCATAAAACTGGGGTTTGTATCGTCAAAAGAACTGGGGCAGATGCTGGCAGAACAGTCGGATATGGAATTTGTTGATCTTGGGGAGTATGGCATTGAGGAAGAGGCGCTCAGGATAATACCCAAGGAAGTCGCAGAGAAAACAGAGTTTATCCCTCTTGAGATAAAAGACGGTCAACTCAGCATAGGCGTCACTAATCCGGGCAATATATCGGCAGTTGACACTGTCACGAGGATTACAAAAAATCAGCCGCGGGTATATATGATTGACAGAGACAGTTTCCGCGATACATTGGAGAAGGCCTATTTCTTTATGGAAAATCCGACCCATCGGGATATAGGACACGCCGTCGCCGGGATAAAGGCGGCAGGAATCGCAGCAGGTTCCGTAGTGACTAAATTAACGGACCTCGTCATCATAGACGGGATCAGGAGGAATGCTACGGATATTCATATTAATCCTGCAGCCGATATCGTCCATATATTTTACAGGATAGACGGCGTTCTTCAGCACGGACACGGGATCCCGAAGGCAGCCCTCAGCGGGATCGTCTCCAGGATAAAGGTGCTCTCCGAACTTAATATAACAGAACAGCGCTTGCCCCAGGACGGCTCTTTTACCTTCAGTTTTTTAAATAAAAAATATGACATACGCGTCTCCACGGTTCCTACCATATATGGAGAAAACGTTGTGATGAGAGTGCTTGCAGGCGTCGGCCCGCTTTTAAGGGTGGAGAAATTAGGCTTTGATAAAACCAACGCAATCAGTATAAAAAAACTTTTCCTCAAACCAAACGGAATAATTTTGATTACAGGGCCTACGGGAAGCGGCAAAACAACCACCCTTTATGCAGCCTTGAGAGAAGTAGATCTTCTTGAAAAAAATGTCTTCACAGTCGAAGACCCGGTCGAATACAAGCTGAGCCTCGTCAAGCAGACACAGGTAAACGAAAAGGTCGGATATGATTTTGCCCTCGCAGGCAGAAACTTCATGAGGCAGGATCCGAACGTGATGCTTATCGGCGAAATAAGAGATGAGGAAACGGCAAAAATAGCCATACGCGCTGCGCTTACAGGGCAGCTTGTCCTTTCCACTCTTCACGCTAATGACGCCGTAACCGCAATACCAAGACTGATAGAGCTGAAGGTGGATCGTTTTCTCATGTCTTCTTCCCTTATTGCAATAATTGCACAGAGGCTCGTAAGAAAAATATGCGCCCATTGCAAGATTAAATACAGCCTGGATGATCATGAGATTTCGATCTTTAAAGAATATGATATGCCTTTAACTGAGGCCTTTAAAGGAAAGGGCTGCGCGCGTTGTAACGGCACGGGATATTCAGGGAGGACTGTAATCGGCGAGGTACTAATCTTGGACAGCGAAATAAAAGAGCTGATATATTCAGAGGCATCGGTAACCGCAATCCAGGCGGCAGCCTTGAAAAAAGGGATGCGTCCCTTGAAAGAGGACGCCGTTAAAAAGGCCGCCTCCGGTATAACAACACTGGATGAAGTATCAAGGGTGACAGGCTGATCATCCTAATATTCAGGCTATGAACTATTACTCATATAAGGCTATAACTCCTGACGGCGCCATGACAAAGGGCATCGTTGAAGGAGAAGATATCGAAGCTGTTTACGAAGTCCTCTACTCCAAAGGACTATACATACTGAATGTTACGGCTGCAAGCAGGATAATAATATGGCTAAAAAAAAGCCTTAAGAGGCATAATGTTAAAAATAACGATATCATAGAGTTTGCCAATAATCTCTCGGTTATGGTAAAGGCCGGCATCCCTCTGCTGACTGCTCTCGACGATATAATCTCAGGCGTTGAAGACAAGTATTTGAAAAATGTTATATCGGATATAAGGTCTCAGACAGAGTCGGGAATGAGATTTTCCGACGCCGTGGCCTCGCATGAGGATGTCTTCCCCGATATATTTGTCAGTCTTGTAAAGGTTGGAGAAGAAACAGGAGACATAGAGAAGAGTCTTTCAGACATCGCAAGACACATGCAAAGGATGGAGGATTTGACCCTAACCGTAAAGAGAGCGCTTATATACCCTGCCTTTGCGCTCGCTGCGACCTCGGGCGCTCTGATCTTCTGGCTGGCGTATGTGATGCCCAGGGTTATATCTACAATGAAAGACATAGGCATTGAACTGCCCTTTATAACAAGGATGTTGCTGGGCCTCGGCAATTTCATGCAGGCCTATTGGTATTTTATACCCATATCGGTCTTTGCGCTCTTCGTTATCATGCTGATATTAAACCGGCATGACAACGCTAAATATTACCTTGATAGAATAAAACTGCGGCTTCCACTCATAAAGCTTATGGTTTACAACAAACTCATGGCGCTTTTTTCAGAGCAATTGAGGGTATTGGTTATGGCGGGGCTGACTATTGACAGATCCTTTGATATAATTGCCGGTGTAATAGGGAATGAGGTTTTCAGAAGAGCGCTACTGAAAACAAAGGACAGTATATTGTCCGGAAGCAGAATCTCCGACGCGCTTAGAGAGCATATCGTCTTTCCTTCGCTGGCAGTAAGAATGATTGACGTAGGCGAGACCAGCGGCAAGCTTGACGAGCAGCTTACTTATCTTTCAGAATATTATTTTAAAAAACTCGATGACGTCTCTCAAAAAATAGGAAAGATGATAGAGCCGGTTGTGATTATGGCGATAGGCGTTATCTTTGCAATAATTATTATAGGTCTGCTGCTTCCAGTCTATGATTTAGTAATAAAATTCAGCAGGGGCTGAGCTTAATGGATTATCTGGAATTTTTTAATCTAAAAGAAGACCCGTTCAGGCTGACCCCTGACCCTTCATATTTTTATCCCTCTGAAAGCCACAATGAAGTGTTATCTTCACTGACTTATATGGTAGAGCAGAAGGAGGGATTTTTTCTTGCCGTCGGAGAACCCGGGACCGGGAAGACAACTCTCCTGAACACATTTCTTAACACAAAGGGCTGGAAAGACAGGGCTGGGATTGCCCTGGTCCTGACCCCCAGGCTGTCGCCCGAAGAGTTTCTGCTTACAGTGCTCGAGGATCTGAATGTCAAAATAAAAAATACAAATAAGAATGAGATTATCAGGGCCTTCAGGGATTTCCTTGTAGAAAATTCGATGCTCGGCAGAAGGATTATTATTATAGTTGACGAGGCGCAGAGCCTCCCTGATGAAACCCTGGAAGAACTGAGACTCCTGTCGAACCTTGAAACTGAAAAGGAAAAGCTGCTCCAGATAGTCCTGCTCGGGCAACCTGAGCTGAGGAGGAGACTGCTTACGGAAAACCTCAGACAATTAAATCAGAGGATAACGCTGAGGGTGATATTGAACCCTTTAACGGTAAAAGAAACCTCTGATTATATAAATTACAGGCTGATAAAGGCAGGGAAAGGCTCTGCAATATTTAAAGAAAACGCAAAGGAACTTATACACAAGGCGTCAAAAGGCATCCCAAGATTAATTAATCTCATATCCTCAAGGGCTATGATGGCGGCATATCTGGATTCAGGCAAGCAGATTAAAAAAAGACACGTTTTGCACGCAATGAGGCATCTTTCAGACAGTTGCGCAAAAAGAGAATGCCGGACGGCAACAGTGAGACAATTCATTCTTGTATTTATATTGTTTTGCGCGCTAACGGCTGCCGTTGCCGTAAACTATAAAGAATACATAATTCAAATAATGGGATGGTTTTTCAGATAGCAGGAACTCACTTGCAAATTTTCTGCAAATTCAGCAATCTCTCCTTTGCAAGCCTTCTGAGCCCGGGATCAATCCCGTTCATTGCCGCTATTTCCATATAGGTCTGTAAGGCATCCCTGAGCCGGCCCTGTTTTTCGGCAATCCTTGCAATACCGAGATAACCCTGAATATTTCCCATCTGAGAGAGCTTATTAAAAAAGCCGTATGCCTTATCATTATCCCCCTGTCTTTCATATAAGATTGCAGCGTTCAATACAGCATTGCCGTTTGACGGCTCTATTGCCAAGGCCCTTGTGAGATAACTTTCGCCTTCCTGGAAATTGCCGAGCATGGCGTTCGCAATGCCGAGATTTATCAGCGAGGGCACATAATCTTTTTCAATGTTTAAGGCATTCTTCAGATATTGCGCTGCCTCGTTATAAGAATCCAACCGGAGCAGCGCGCTTGCGATATTGTTCAATATAGCGTGGTTTTCAGGGTCCAGGCCGAGCGCCTTTTTATAATTCAAAAGAGCGCTGTGATAATCCCTTCCGGATTCATGGGTCTGCGCAGCTAAAATATACGCGTCTCTTTTTGACAGGTCTTCATCCGAGAGCTTCTTTTTATCACCGGACATCCCGGCAAGCCCGGAGATTTCAGATTCAGATGCTGCGGATTTCTCCTCCTGAATATCCTTTTGCGGCGGTTTAACGGCCCGGCTTGCAGCTTTCTTTTTTACTTTGCTTTTTTTTATGCCGGAACCGGAACCTGCCGGTTTCTTTGCAGGTCCGTATGCTATATTACCGGGCGGATTAACTGCCGGTGCCGGAATAAAAGGTCCGGCCCCGATAACCTGTTCAGGGGATTTTTTGACCTGCTGCGCTATTTTTTTTGTTTCATAGAGCTTGCCGTAGAAATTTATAATGTAGACAGCCCCAACTCCTGATGCAACTGCGGCAAAGACAAGAATTGATAAGAATATGATCTTTTTTTTAGCCGCATATCTCTCGGAAGAAGTTAATACGGCATGTTTCAGATTCGGAGGGACATCACTTTTGAAACCCCTGTGTTTTACCTTTGAAAGCAGATCCGCTAATAGACTCACGCCGCCTCTGTCAATATGCCGTTAACTTCTGCCATAAAAATTTTCGGACATGACTTCATTTCTCTCTCACGCTAAAATAAAACCTGGAAACAGCAGCCTCGGATTTTTTATTGCCTGTTTTTTTATCTTCTGTTTTCTGCTCATTTCGGTTCACAAACACCGGAGAAGAAGCATTGTTCTCCGCCTTAGCCCGATTAAAAACTCTCCATGAATATCTTATCTTTTTTCCCCTGTCCGAAGCATTATAACACCCTACGGCCTCCCAGTCATATCCATGCCTGTCAATGCATTGTCTCAGTATCTTCGCTCCTGCAAATGTGTTATAGCAGGGATCTTCAATAAGATACGCGGCGTTCAGCTCGAGCTTTTCTATCCATGAGGAATTTATCTGCATCAGGCCTATATCCTGCGTGCCGTCCCTGTTTTTATTGACCGCATCGGGCCTTAGATTCGATTCGGTCATTGCGATTGTCTCGAGCAGTTTTGGATTAACATCATAAGCCCTGCCGGCCTCCTCGAAACAAAAGGCATTCAAGGGGGAAGGAATAAAAAGCAACGATAAAATAAAAAGTCCGAATATCCGATGCATGTTAAATTATACACTATGCAATGCCATATTGACATGACAGCCGAATAGAGTTAGTATTATAAGAGAAAAGTTTAGTGAAAACATAGAGTTACGGAGGAGACATTAAGAACAGGATTAAAAACAAAAAGGGATTCACTCTCATTGAATTAGCAATAGTCCTTGTAATAATCGGGATCATCATAGGGGCTGTTCTTAAGGGACAAGACCTTATTAACAGCGCAAGGGCAAAAAAATTCATAAACTGGGCAAAGCAGTGGGAAATATCGCAATGGACCTACCTTGACAGGAAGGGAAGGTTTGCAGGAGACGCGAATATCAACGGCGTAATGGGAGACCAGACCACTACGATAGATGAAACATCAAGTCCCAACACCGGCACGGACGAGATAGCAAATGCAAACTTCATAAACCCTCCCACCACCACAATAACTCTCGGCTCGTTTCGCTTTTTCATGAAAATGGGTTATAACACAGTAAGCGGGACTAACAAAAATGTGATTGTAATCTGTAAGTCCGACGCCTGCACAACAGCATTCACAGCAGATGAAATTGTCTATTTTGAATCTTTTGACGCTTCCACAGACGGCACTGCCGATGCAGGAGCAGGAAATGTCAGGGCCGCCACGGCAGTAACCCTGGCGGCAACCTCAGGGAACGAGGTTGTTACAGCAACGACAGACGTTACGACCACGCCGACAGCCTGGGGCACAACACATGCAGCCCTTGTTTATTATTTCGACAGGCCCCGTTAATTACCGGTCTCTTCTATGCTATTCTCTTAGGTATGGATCCCTCAGCCGAAAAAAAAGGTTTCACCCTAATAGAACTTGCTGTAGTCCTCGTTGTTCTCGGCATACTGATAACCCTTGGAGTGGCGTTGCTGGGCCCGCTTACCAAAAGGATAAAGATAAACCAGACCAATGACATTATAGATGCAGCCTCAGAGTCTCTGGTCAGCTATGCCTCATCTAACAAGCGTCTTCCTACCACAACGGAATTTGCAAGCGCAGTAAGGAAT
>SCSY01000382.1 GCA_004298625.1 Nitrospirota bacterium
GCAACTTGATGATCTGACTCTTAGGTTAGAGCGTCAATAAATCAATGTGTTATGACGAATTTGATGGGGTAAATGAAACTCGAAACTTTAGTGATTAACGACACCCTGCGCCGGGTGATCGAAACCGGCCACCTTGAGGCCGATCTGCGCCGCGTGATCCGCGAGGAAGTGCATACGGCATAAGCGGGATACGCGAACTGGCCGCGTGAAGTGCGTGATGCCGGATCGCACTTAATGCCGAATGTATGCCGACTTTTTATGGATTCCGATCCCTTTTTCGCCTTTTTCGTGTAGAGAACCAATTTACCGTGCGCAGCCAAGGCAAGTAGCAGTCTAGCTCTAGCATCCCCTATAACCAGCAAGCTGGTAAAGTGGCCGCATGAAAACCACATTAGATTTGCCCGACGAATTGATTCGTGAAGTAAAATTACGTGCCGTCATCCAAGGGCGCACACTCCGGGACCTTGTCGCTGATTTTCTCCGCCAGGGGCTGGGAATGGCTACGCCGAAATCGCCGGAACCGCCCCCATCCGATTCAATGGTGGAAGTGGACCCAGGCGGCCTGCCCGTCATCCGCTGCCGTGCCGATGCGCCAGCCGCGCACATGAGTGTGCAAGCATTGATCAAGCTCGAACAGCGGTCGCAAACCGAGGAGGACATGCGTCATGCCGGGTTCTCTGTTTGACACCAACGTGTGGCTTGCCGCGATCTTCACCACCCATCCCTTTCATGGATTAGCCAAGCCAAGCCCTGCAGCAGGCAACCCCCGCTGAGCCTGCCGCTTTTTGTCGGTTAACCCAGCAAAGTTTTTTGCGCCTTGTTTCCACGCCGACGCTGTTGAATGCCTACGGCGCCGAAGGCGTGAGCAATCGTGATGCGCTGGTGGCGATGGATGCTTTGCAGGCACTGCCGCAGGTTTGCCTGCGCGACGAGCCGCCAGCCACACTTGCGCTCTGGCGCACATTTGCAACTCGCGATACGGCTTCTCCCAAAGTCTGGATGGATGCCTATTTGGCGGCATCCGCCGTTGCAGGTGGATTATTGCGCATGGTGACGCTGGACGGTGACTTCAAGAACTTTGTCCCTCAGGGACTCGATTTGGCCTTGATCAAACCATGAGCTATGTGCCAAAACGCGGAAGACAACAGGGGGGTAGACCACGGTTTATCGGTCATGCCGATCAGAAAACCGGATCAAAAAGCCGTGGTCTGCCTCCTGTTATT
>SCSY01000143.1 GCA_004298625.1 Nitrospirota bacterium
CTGTTTAAGCTCGTCCGAGAACCAGGGAGCTTCATAATCAGGGGTTGAGGACCAGGTGTCCCGCACCTCTTCGTCCTGCAGGTTTATGATGTACGTATAAGCTGTCTTCGGGTCATTTGGGTCTTTTCTGTAAACAGCCGCCATTTTGACCATTTTGTCCACAAGGTCTTTTGGAAATGGGGTCCTGGCGTCCCATAACTGTATCGGCGGGACCATCTTCCGCCTCATGATGCAGAACACGACCTGCGTCCCGCCGGTGGGGTCGCGGTCGAGGAGTTCAATGTCAAAGGGCTGGTTTGAGACCACGTATTTTTGCGGGTCGCTCAGGTTTATCCCGAAGTCGCCTCTGTTGGCCTCTCTCGGGTCGCCCTGCAGGAGATAAAGTTGCGGATCGTCCGCCCACCAGTTCCTCTTCACGCCGAGGTTTGTCTTGAGGGCAGCCGCGTTCTCGACAGCGCTCTCGTTCCCCGGCGGGTTCGCACCCTGAGCATAAAAGGAAACGCTTCCCGTGAAATTCTTGTCCAGCACATCGGTAAAATAGGAAGTTATGCAGTCAGGAGAATCAACATGGGAGAGAGAGACAAGTTTGTCTCCTGCGGCGTTCTGTCCGCAGACAATGACTATGATGCATGAGGTCGCGCTGTCGGAATAGAGGTAAGTCTTTTCAGGTTCTTTCGCCGGGTTTATGACAGCGTAATTTGCCTGGTCCACATAAAAAAAACCTTTGGGCGCAGGGCCGGCCTTTACCATGGATTTATCCTCGACACTTGCTTTCATTTAGTCCTCCTTTTGCTTTTACCGGCGACGGCCGGTTTCCTGCTCAAACTGCCGACCAGGGCGCTGGTGCATTTTTTCAATGGGTTGTCTTTCGGGTTGTTGTTTATCTGGTATTCGCACGACACGAGTCCCGGGAGATTTACCAACAGGGCGGTTGCCTGGGTGTAATACTCGCCCGCGTACTGGGCAAACCTGCAGATCGAGAGTTCCGTCTTCCCGTAATACCCGTCGGTCAATAAAGAGTATATCCCGTTTTTCGACGGGTCGTTTTCAAGGTTTAGCGTAGCGCGTCCGAGCCTCAGGTACGTGCTGTGGTTCTTCTCATAATCGACCGCATCGAACTGGATGCGAAAATGGTTTGTGGAGGCGAAAAATCCTCCGGTCGCCACGATCTCGCGCACCGGGTCCTGGTTATAAAGCGCTGGCGTGTATTCGGTGAAAATAATATTTCCCCGGTCCGAATGAAGAGCGATGTCCGGGGCCGGAAAGCCTTTGACCCCCTTGGAGCTCACATAGTTCCGGTAGAAGTCCTGCAAAAGGTTTGCCGCATCCCTTGCAGTTGCACAACTCGAAACTGATAGTTCGTATACCTTAAACAGGGCGTTTACGTCATCGTCGGTCGCCGGATAATCCGCATTGGTATACGCGTCAGCGGCGGTAAACGCCACGCCTGCCTGGTTGATCCCGGCCCATATTCCCGGACGCCCGTCGCGGTAAAAGGCCTTGTACGGAAGTCTGCCCTGTCTTGTCTCGGGATCATAAAATTTTGTGGGCTTGGTGAGGTCGCACTGCTTAAAAGTATAGACCCCGCTGTCTGAAAATACTGCTCCAATAGTACACATGCTGTTTCCCTCCTTTTTTATTATCCGCAGAAAAAATTTCCGCGGCTGCTTAAGACAATTGCCATCTCAAAAATTCGAGAACTTTTCAAAGCCTATCAAAAAGCGTTTCGTAATGCAAACTTTTTTTCCTCGAATAACTAAATTCAAACAAAAAGTTCCAGGGGTGGTATCAGGGATAAAAAAAGAACAGATTCATATCGTTTCTTCCTTCAGTCCTTTTCGAAGTCACGGCAAAGAAATCTCTCTTAGCTATTTTTTTATTTGATCGAATTACACTTGCCAAAACTACGCCATTGACGTATAATTATTTATGCTTATTATCGAGACCCCGATTTTTACGCGAAGAATTCAGGCGACTCTAAGTGATGAAGAATATCGGCTCTTGCAAAACCATTTGGTCAACAGACCGGATTCCGGTAAGCTTATACCCGGCAGCGGCGGGCTTAGAAAACTGCGGTGGGCTGCGGGTGGTCATGGAAAGCGAGGCGGTATCAGGGTCATTTATTATTAGTTTGTATCACAGGATATTATCCTGCTTTTATTTGCATATCCCAAAAGTGAGCAGGATGATCTTACAAGAGACCAACTGAAACAATTGAAAAAAATTATAGAAGGAGAATACCAATGAAAAAAGAATTGTTTATGGAACTTCTCGAAAGCGTGAAGCAGGGCGGCGCGCTCATGAAACGCACAATGAAACCTTCCCGCACCTTTAAGTTTGCCGAGTCCGAAGTTCGAAAGATACGCAAACAATATGGTCTGTCCCAGGACAAGTTTGCAACCCTTATCGGAATAAGCGCAGCGACCCTCCGCAACTGGGAACAAGGAAGGCGGAAACCGGACGGCCCCGCGCGTGTTTTATTGCAAGTTGCGGCCAAACACCCGGATGCTTTGCTTGACCTTTCTGGCCGCAAGAAAATCAGAAAGGTTGCCTGATAAATCAGCAGAACATGGATTGAAATTAGCCGTAAAGGAATATAATATATCCTGACTATGTATAACCTCATCAGCTTTTCCGGGATATTCATAATTATGGCCTTTGCCTGGCTCATATCTTCCGACAGGAAGATAATCAACCGGCGGGTAATCATCTGGGGACTGGCTCTCCAGCTTGTATTTGCCCTTTTCATATTTGTAGTGCCGGCGGGATCCAAAGTATTCCTTTTTGTAAATGACGCGGTTGTAAAACTCCTTGAAAGCGCAACAGCAGGAACCAGATTTGTCTTTGGAAGGCTTGCCCTTCCTCCGGGAGCAAAGAATGAGCTGGGAGAAGAATCGCTGGGCTTTATCCTAGCGTTCCAGGCCCTGCCGACAATAATATTCTTTGCAAGCCTTATGGGCGTGCTCTATTACATAGGTGTAATGCCCCGGCTGATAAAAATATTCTCAAAGGTTTTCACAAAACTGATGAGGATAAGCGGCGCAGAATCCATGAGCGTATCGAGCAATATATTTGTAGGTGTTGAAGCAAATATGACAGTCCTTCCATATCTCGGAAAGATGACGAAGTCCGAATTATGCACGATACTCGCCGCAGGGATGTCGACAACCGCATCGAGCGTCCTGGCTCTTTATGTATTCATACTCCAGCCGACGTTTCCTACGATAGCAGGTCACCTGGTGTCGGCGTCAATACTTTCTGCGGTTGCGGCAATAGTTATCTCCAAGATAATAATGCCCGAGACGGAGAAGCCTGAAACTCTGGGCCTTGAAATCGCTCCCTATTATCAAAAGGAATCATCCGTCATGGAGGCGGTGATAAACAACGCAAACGAAGGCGTCAAGATGGTCGTCGGGATAGTCGCGCTTCTGCTGGCATTCCTCGGCCTTGTTGCCCTGGCAGACCTGATTCTTTCGGGCGTCGGCATGAGATTGAATGATATTTTCGGCATTCACATGGATTGGTCATTGAAAGGGCTTCTCGGATATCTCTTCTATCCCTTCACCCTTGTTATCGGAGTGCCGCCGTCCGACGCAGTAGAGATATCAAAGCTTATTGGGGAAAGGGCTGTGCTTACCGAGGTAAAATCATACCAAGACCTTGCAGTGCTTCTTTCTACGAGCGCTCTTAAAAACCCGCGCTCCGCTGTTCTGGCGGCCTATGCGTTAAACGGCTTTGCCCATTTCGCATCGCTTGCAATATTTGTCGGGG
>SCSY01000144.1 GCA_004298625.1 Nitrospirota bacterium
TTGCCGAAATTAACGGCAAAGTTCCTATGATAGAGTTTCTGGATAGCCTGACTATAAAAGAACGTGCTAAAATATTTGCATATATAGAAAAGCTTGTTGAACTAAAAAGCAGCGGAATACAGCCTAAAGAGAATCTGTCCAAACATTTGGATAATGGCATCTTTGAACTTAGAATAAGTTTTGAGAATAGGATTTCAAGAAGCCTTTATTTTTATGAAACAGATAGGCAGATAATATTTACTCACGGTTTTATTAAGAAGGAACAGAAAACCCCTAAAGGCGAGATTGCAAAGGCGAAAATAATTCGTAAATTATGGAGAGGTGAAAAATGAATATTGCTGCAAAATACTTCAAGAAACAGATATCTTCTGAAGAATTCAGGCGCTCATTCCTTGAGGAGAAAGTCAAACTGGATATCAAATATCAGCTAGAAGAACTCAAAAGGGATATACAGACTAATAAAAATTCCAAAGCGCTTATCAAGAAGGTTAATTCAATAGAAGAATATGTCATGTCTGTCTAAAGCAGCGGAAAATAGCTTGGAGATTTCATAGTCCTCAGATTAAAGCTTTCCAGTCCCCGCTCGCAATGGCATCAAAACCTACTTCCCTTCCCTGTTCTTCGGCCTCTTGTTATACTCGAGGATCTTTTTCCTTAAACGGACAGACTGCGGCGTTATCTCGACGAGTTCGTCTTCCTTGATGAATTCTATGGCCTGTTCAAGGCTAAGGAGCCTGGGGGGGATAAGCTGTAGTGATTCATCGGAACCCGACGCCCTCATATTTGTGAGCTTCTTCTCCTTTGTCACATTCACATCAATGTCACTTTCTCTTGAATTCTCGCCAACCATCATTCCCTCATAAACAGGGGTGTTTTCTTTTACGAATAGGGTGCCTCTCGGCTGAAGGTGAAACAGCGCATACGTTGTAGTCTTCCCGGTCCTGTCAGAGACAATCGCTCCTGTCGAGCGCTTTGACATCGGCCCCTGCCATTCTTCATAGCCGTCAAAGATGTGGTTCAGAAGCCCTGTGCCTCTTGTGTCGGTCAGGAACTGCGAGCGGAAACCGATGAGCCCTCTTGATGGAATCCTGAACTCAAGGCGCACCCTTCCATGCCCGTTATTCTGCATCTTCTGCATCCTGCCCTTGCGCATCCCTACCTGCTGCGTAACGACTCCGACAAATTCCTCAGGGACGTCTATCACAAGGTGCTCCATCGGCTCATGAAGTTTGCCGTTAATCTGCTTCGTGATCGTCTCAGGCATCGAGACTGCAAGCTCATAGCCTTCCCTCCTCATCATCTCGATGAGTATCGCAAGCTGAAGTTCTCCCCTTCCCATGACCTTAAATGAATCCGTATTATCAAAATCAACCCTTATCGCGACATTGTATAAAAGCTCTTTTTCAAGCCTCTCGCGCAGGTTCCTTGAGGTAACGTACTTCCCCTCTTTGCCCGCAAATGGAGATGTATTGACGGAAAATACTATCGCGATTGTAGGCTCGTCAACCGTTATCCTCGGCAGGGGCTTCGGGTTTTCGATATCTGTTATAGTATCGCCGATGTTTATCCCTTCAATGCCTGAGAGAGCGACTATATCGCCGACAGAAGCATCTTTTATATCAACTCTTTCCAGTCCCTGAAAACCATAAAGGGTCACAACTTTTGTCTTTATCGCCTCTCCTTCGCTGTTTATCACCGAAACCCAGTCGCTGACCTTCACAGTGCCTGAGAATATCCTTCCTATTGCGAGTCTTCCGACATAATCATTATAGTCTATGTTCGTGACCAGAAGCTGAAGCGAGCTGTCTTTATCGCCTTCCGGCTCAGGGATTGATTTTATGACCTGCTCGAACAACAGCCTCAGGTCCTCGGAGTCATCATCGAGATTGAGCTTCGCAATCCCTGTCTTAGCATTTGTATAGACTATCGGAAATTCAAGCTGTTCCTCAGTCGCATCAAGGTCTATGAAGAGGTCGTAGACCTCGTTCAGAACCTCCTGTATCCTTGCATCAGGCCTGTCTATCTTGTTTATTACAATAATTGGAGGGAGATTAAGTTCCAAAGCCTTTTTAAGAACAAACCTTGTCTGGGGCAGCGGGCCTTCGGATGCATCCACGAGCAGGAGCACACCGTCAACCATCTTGAGCGTCCTTTCGACCTCGCCTCCGAAATCGGCATGCCCGGGCGTATCAACGATATTGATCTTCGTGCCCATATACTCGACGGCAGTGTTCTTCGCCATTATCGTTATGCCCTTTTCCCTTTCAAGGTCAATGTTGTCCATAACGCGCTCCCTGACCTGCTGGTTCGCCCTGAATATTCCTGACTGTCTGAGCATACAGTCCACCAAAGTGGTCTTTCCATGGTCAACATGGGCAATAATAGCAATATTTCTTAAGTCTTGGCGTTTCACGATTAACCTCTTTTTGTATAGATTTTAAAACTCCTGACAACTACAGTGAGGCAGGAGAATCGCACCTCAAAGGCAGAACTTCTATGATTCCAAGATCGAGGGCTGTATGTAGTTTAACCCTTATCTCCATTAAAAAGCAACTTTATCCGAAATTACTAACCTTTAAAACCTCAGAAACGCGCCTATTCCTCCTGTGTTTAAAAGCTCCTTATTATCGGAGATAACCTCCACCGATGCGCCGCTCTCTACTGCGCGCTGGGCAGCAAGGTCTACAATATAACTGACTTCCTCCATCTCGCCGCGGCAGTAAGGGCAAGGGGCAACCTTACGCTCTGTAAGATACCTGCATTTCCTGCAGGCATAACCGGAATCCCCGAACTCTTTTATAAATACAAGCTTCATTATTCTTCCCTCCTGAAGGGCATTCAGGACGTCCTCCATTCCAAGGACCGCATGTTCTCTTTTCATTGCGGCAGTCAAGAGTTCAGAAACAGTTGCTTTTTCTTTTTCCCTCTCGAACTCCTCTATTACAGGCTTGACCTTCTCGAATATTTCATTATTCCCGGCAAACATTTCGGCATGGAAGAAACCTATCACCTTTTCGGCGGCTGCCCTGGGAAGCATCTCCTTTACCCTTGAAACCGCCTCTTCAGACCCTCCTATCAGTATCCTCATTATTTTTTCTTCCG
>SCSY01000015.1 GCA_004298625.1 Nitrospirota bacterium
TTTTATCAGGGTCAGGGCAAGCGCAAGCTTTATCGTTACCCTGTCAATAAACGCATTTTTTACAGTATAAAATATGACTTTAGGCGGCATCAGGTACAAAAAAACAAGCAGGCTGGAGGCTATGAGCATTACATAGCCGATATTCAATTTCTTCCTGAGAAGTATAAGGATAATGACAAATACAATTGATATTTTCAAAATATCGGCCATCTTGAATTATAACATCTGCAGCCCCGAACAATATTTTCAGGCTTTTCTGTGATACATTTCATGCTATAATGACGTTAAAAAGGAGGCGGAATGGCTATTTTGCTATTGATCTTAATTTCTGTTTTGATAGCAGGGCTTGCAGTTTTCATTTTATGGACGATTTTTATATACAACCAGCTTGTCTCGCTTCGCAATGAAGTTCAGAACGCCTGGAAACAGATTGATGTGCAGCTTAAACGCAGACATGACCTTATCCCCAATTTGGTGTCTATTGTGAAAGGCGCGATGGAATTTGAACAGGACACGCTTGAAAAGGTAGTTTCCGCCAGGACCAGGGCAGTGGCAGCAACAAAGCCGCAGGAAAAGGCTGCGGCTGAAAATATGCTGACTCAGGCGCTGGGCAAGCTCTTTGCAGTGGTTGAAAGTTATCCGCAGCTTAAAAGCAATGAAAATATCATGCAGCTTCAGGAAGAGCTTACGACAACAGAAAACAGGATCGGATTTGCCAGGCAATTATATAACGACCTTGTTGCAAATTTCAGGACAAAACTCGAGATCTTTCCGAACAATATAATTGCATCCCTCTTTAGTTTTCAGAGAGAGGAATACTATTCAGCAGCAGAAGCCGATAAAGCCGTGCCTGCGGCGGATATAAGCATAAGAAAAACCTAATCAAAAGCGTCAAAGTGTCGGTGAATGCCGTTAACCTTTATTGAGATAGAAAAACAGAAAAACTGGCGGATAGGCCTCCTCTTTATTGTCCTGCTGTTTTTGTATTTTTGCGTAACACTGGCATTAATTCAGGGTTTCTATTTTGTTTTTTTAAATCCCGTTTTTCTATTACGTGGGATAAACTGGGCCTATCTGCTGATAATAATGGCGTTCTCTTTCATGTTTGCAACAATCCATTTTTTATTCTCAGCCGTCGGCGCAGTCGGGTCTGTAATGCGCCACCTGGGCGCGACCCTGCCGGATCCAGAGGACGGCATACACAAGCGTCTGATGAATATTATGGATGAGATACATGTTGTAACCGGCAATAAAAGAAATATCAAATGCATGGTAATCCCAAGCCTTTCCATGAATGCCCTTGCAGTGGCTGATCTTAACGGCGAGGCCGCGGTTATGATAACAGAGGGGCTTCTTTCAAGGCTCACAAGAGACCAGCTTGAAGCCGTGATGGCGCATGAAGCCTATCATATCCTTTCAGGAGACTGTCTTGAGACTACTGTTGCCGCCAGTTTCTTCGGGATGTATGCATCCATGCTCGAAAAAATTAAGGACCTTGGAGAAGAAAACGGCAGAGGGTTCCATCCTGCATTCCTGTTTTTCCGGATTTTATTAAAGCTGAGCCAGATACTAAATATGTTTATTTCAAGAGAGCGCGAATACAGGGCAGATGCTGCTTCTGTGCGCATGACCAGAAATCCGTTGTCTATGGCAGAGGCGCTCCACCTGATCTCACGGAACTGGACAGGCGTAGGATTTATTGGAAACGGCCTTGAAATGCTCTGCATTGTGAGTCCTCAGGCAGCAGCGCTCGACGAATCCGAAGGCTGGTGGGCAGACCTGATGTCTACTCATCCTCCGATAAGAAAGAGGATGGGGATATTATTAAACATGGCGTCTACGAACATAGCAGAATTGGATGCAAAGTTAAATCAGAAGACAGAAACAACTAATATGCAAAGAAGCGCCGAGCCTGTATATTACGCGCTGGACCCCAAGCAGCAGTGGCAGGGCCCTTTCAGTATTGCAGACCTATCTTCTTTGCCGTGGCTTTCTCCTCTCACCTGGATAAAATCAGGCTCCGAACAGGCTATTGAGAGGGCGTGGAGAAATCCTCTGATAGACCCCATATTTATTGCCTCCCTTTCCCGGCAGGAAAGCGAGATAAGCGATTTTGTCTGCCCGCATTGCAATCAGCCGCTTATTAAAATATCCTATGAAAAAACCCGTGCATATCAATGTCGTTTCTGCAGCGGGATTCTGGTGGGGACCGATAAGATACCGAGGATAATTGCCAGAAGAGAGGTCCCGTGCACAGACAGATTAAAATCACTGGCAAAGGCAGTATTGTCGGATAACCAGAGAAAAACCACAATAAACAAGTTGAGGGGAATTGATGCAAAGACAAAATCTTTTTTGCCGTGTCCTAAATGTAAACATGCTATGTTCAGAACGTTTTATAGCTCTGCATATCTTGTAGAAATAGACAGGTGCGGTATCTGCGGTCTTGCGTGGTTTGATGCCGATGAACTCGAAATCCTTCAATGTCTTATCGAGAACAAAATAACTCTTAGGGTCGGTATATCGCCTGCATGAAAAAAGCAAGAGGCATTGCCTTATGGATAACAGGGCTTCCGGGAAGCGGCAAAAGCGCTCTTTCCGATGAGATTAAGAAAGTCTATCCTGAGTTTATTATTCTAAGGATGGATGAGTTCAGAAAGATCGTTACGCCAAAACCGACATATTCTGACGAAGAGAGGGACATTGTATATCGCGCCCTTGTCTATCTTGCCAAACTGATGACAGAGCAGGGCCATAACGTAATCATAGACGCAACTGGAAATCTGAGAAAGTGGAGAACACTCGCAAGAAAGCTCATCCCGAAATATGTCGAGATATATCTCAAATGTCCTCTTGAGATAGCCATGAAAAGAGAGAGGAAAAGGCTTAAGACCCGTAATGCTCCGAAAGGCATTTACAAAAAGGGCGCAAAGGGCTGGCCTGTGCCGGGATTGAATGCACCTTATGAAGAACCGAAAAAGCCCGAGCTTGTGATAGAGACGGATAAAGTTTCGATAAAGGAAAGCGTGAGGATGGTTAAGAGTTTGGTATGCGGCAATACTGGTTAGGCCGTATCATTAACAGTCATTTGACGCAAAGTCGTGATATCGCGTAACGGCGGCGAACCAAATAGACGGCTGTATTCCCGGCTGAATTGGGAAGGGCTCTCATAGCCGACCTGAAAAGCCGCGGCTGCTGCATCCTGTTTTTCTGTTAGCATCAACCGCCTCGCTTCGTTCAAACGCAGCCATTTTGGGTATTGCAGCGGGCTCATGGCCGTTACCTGCCGGAAGTGATGATGGAGGGTCGAGGTGCTCATATTGACCTGTGCGGCAAGGTCGTCGATGCGTAGCGGCTGTGCGTAGTTACTTTTTAACCAATAGATTGCCTTTGCTATTTGTTGACTCTGACTTCCTGCCGATGCCATCTGACGCAGACGAGCGCCTTGATCGCCCACAAGCAAACGGTAACAGATTTCCCTCTGTATTGTTGGAGCAAGGATAGGGATATCCCTCGGTTCATCAAGCAGGTCAATCAACCGATGAAAGGCGGCAATCAGCGGAAATGTAACCACGCTGGTCGCCATTCCTCGGCTCGTTTGCTGTGGACGGGGGGGAGGTAGATTGCTGTCCACCATCAGTTGTGAGATCTCGCGCTGATCAAGTTTCAATATGAGTCCAAGGAAAGGCTTCTCCCGGCTTGCCTCGATGATCTGCACAACCGTAGGCAGATCTACGGACGTGACCAAAAAATGATGCGCATCATATACATATGTATCATCTCCGAGCAGTACGCGTTTTGCACCTTGCGTTGTCAAGCAAATACTCGGCTCGTACATAGCGCTCGCCGGCTGAGTCGGCTCATCCCGCCGAAAGAATGACAATCCCGAGATTGCGGTCATGATCCGGTCTGGTTTATCAGTCCATCGGGCAATACTCTTTGCCAACGCTTCAATCGCAACTTGCAGGGTGTCATTCTCGATTATCTGATTCTTGGTAGCCTTCTGCATAGATATCTCCTTTCATTAATAATATCAGGCCTCGCTCCACCATAACAACATTTAATCGGGCTATCGGACGATTAGGCAAGAAATCAGCAGGATTGGTCTACCTGCCTTTGTTCTTTCAGAAGTAGAATAAAGTGATACAATTTGATCATGAATAGGGTGACAAATGGATGTTGGCAAATTCTTCGAAAATAGTTAGACCCTAAACAGGCAAAAGGAGAAACAATGCAAAAACATAAATTAGGAAAAAGCGGCCTGGAAGTTTCGGCTCTCGGGCTCGGCTGTATGGGAATGACCTACGGTTATGGTCCGGGTGGAGACAAGCAGGCGATGCCTGCTCAAATAGCGCTTGCCTGGCTCTTGGCCCAGAAACCGTGGATTGTGCTCTGAGCGGTAGAAGCATGTAAAAGAACCATCAGCTCTATGTGGCATCACCTAAAGATTGATAAAATAATACAAAGAGAATGATGCATATGGCAAAAAAATATTGAGAAGCCGGAAGGAGAATAACTATGGACATCAATAAAAGCATTTCACATCCATCAAATGGTCGGCAGGAAGAGCGCGGGCCCGCTATGCGGGACCGCCGGAAATTCCTGGTCGCGGGGCTGGGATTGGCTGCGACTTCGTTGCTGCCTCGCATT
>SCSY01000145.1 GCA_004298625.1 Nitrospirota bacterium
CGCTCTTTGATTTCCAGTAGGCGTCGGGATGCAGTTTTATCAAAGGCAATAGTTTTATGTAAAAGGCTATGTCCTTTCTCTGCTCCGCGACTTTTTTAAGCTCTGCATGGAATTTTCCGCAGAACGGGCAGTCAGGGTCTGTAAAGACAATTACCTTTTTGGCCGCCTTTTTATCTCCGAGCAGCAGGGCATTTTTAAGAGGGATTCTCGAGCGGTCAATCTTCCTTCCCTTATTAAGTTCATCCACCCTCTCTTTTGTCTTGTCAACTGCCGCATTTACCTCGATAATAGGGCCGGGTATCAGATACTTTTTTGAAAAATCAACATAGAAAAGCCCTCTCTGCCCCTTATTTTCTACGGCAACTTCCCAAAGTCCCCTTGCAGGGCTCAGCTGTATCTTCAGGATCTTTGCCTCTGGGTTCTTCACCTTTGCGAGAATAGCCTGAACCTCGTTTGTGCTGAGGGTGTGGCATTTTGTGCAATCCGCATCGCATGCGCCGGAGGCGAAAGCAGAGTTGATGGCTAAAAGCTGCCCGCTTATAGCTAACATGAACAATAATAAAATACGCATAGATAATTATAACAGATTTTTTTTAAGCTATGATAAAATTTCCGATATGGATAGGTTAATCATAAAGGGCGGCAGGCGGCTTAAGGGCGAGGTGGAGATAAGCGGCGCAAAAAATGCTGCGCTGCCTGTTATGGCAGCCTCCATCCTTGCTGCCGGAGAAAACTCGATCGGCAGGGTGCCTGACCTGAGGGACGTTAAAACAATGGGGAGGCTCCTGGCAAATATGGGAGCTGAATTTCATTATGAGCCGCACAGGGCTGTAATAAAGACAAACAGGATAAAAAATTTCGAGGCGCCTTATGAACTGGTCAAGGAAATGAGGGCCTCTGTGCTTGTGCTGGGGCCGATGGTCGCAAGATACGGCCGCGCAAGGGTCTCCCTGCCGGGCGGGTGCGCTATAGGCGCAAGGCCGATAAATCTCCACATTATGGGGCTCGAAAAAATGGGCGCAAAGATCGAACTGGAAGCAGGTTATGTAAAGGCGACTGCAAAGAGATTAAAAGGGGCAACGATATATTTTGACATCTCAACAGTAACCGGGACTGAAAATCTCATGATGGCTGCAACCCTTGCAAAAGGCGTAACTATTCTTGAAAATGCGGCGAGAGAGCCTGAAGTTGTTGACCTTGCAAATGCGCTTATAGCTATGGGCGCAAGGATTAAAGGCGCAGGAGAGAGCGTTATAGAGATAGAAGGAACGGAAGAGCTTAAGCCGGTTAATCATACGGTTATTCCCGACAGGATCGAGACAGGAACGTTTATGACCATAGCCGGGATAACAGGAGGAGATATTACGATCAAAGGCTGTATGCCGGAACATCTTCACGCGTTTGTGATAAAACTGGAAGAGGCCGGTGTCGGATTCGAAAATAAAGCAGGCAGCGTGCGGGTGATTGGGCCTGCAAGGCCCGGCGCTGTTGATATAGAAACCGCTCCCTACCCCGGGTTCCCTACGGATATGCAGGCGCAGTTCATGGCATTGATGAGCATTGCAAGCGGCGCAAGCCTTATTACCGAGACAATCTTCGAAAACAGGTTTATGCATGTGGCAGAGCTTCTCAGGATGGGCGCTGACATAAATTTCAGGGGAAGCACAGCAACCGTTAAAGGAGTGAAGAAACTGAAGGCTGCAAACGTAATGGCTACGGATTTGAGGGCCAGCGCCTCGCTGGTTGTTGCCGCGCTCAGGGCAGAAGGAGAGACCACAATCCACAGGGTCTATCACCTGGACAGGGGCTATGAAAAAATGGAAGAAAAGCTCCGCAGTCTCGGGGCTGATGTTAAAAGGGAGAGAGGTAAGAGACTTACCTCTCTCCCGTGATCCTTACTCTTTTGAGAGCTTTTTTACGAGCAGCGATTGCCTTTTTCTTCTTTTTGACACTCGGCTTTTCGTAATGCTCCCTCTTTTTTACTTCCGCGAGTGTCCCTTCTCTTTCGCACTGCTTCTTAAACTTTCTGAGGGCATTTTCAAAGGAATCACTCTCGCGAACTTTTATAGAGGGCATTAATATATCCCCCCTCCCTCTTTAAAATTTTGATTTCCCAATAATAAATTTATTAGGGAAATACTTTACCAGTTAATTAATCTGCATGTCAAGAATGTCCCCTGCTGCGGAAAAATAGACATAGAAGATTGTCATTGCGAGTGAAACGAAGCAATCTCGCCTTTTGCGATGAGATTGCCACGGTCGAAGCGACCTCGCAATGACAATGAGGAATAGGTTCTAAGGCTTTTTCTAACGGGGTTTACACCATAAATGTGTTTATGTTAAAATTTGAAAACTTCATTCAGGCCTCAAAATCTATTATGCCAAAAAATTATGCCATAGGGATAGATGTCGGCGGAACAAATTTAAGGGCTGCCCTCATATCCGAAACCGGAGAGGTTATTAAGAAGGTGAAAACGGCCTCTGCTGGAAGTGTGCCGGAATCCCTGCAAAATGCCGTAAAAACCCTCTATACGGATAATGTCGCCGTCGCAGGGATAGGCATTGGAATAGCAGGTCTCCTTGACAGAAAAAACGGCGTTGTTCTTCTTTCTCCAAATCTTCATTCTGTCGAAGGGATTAATTTTGTTGAGATACTGCACAGGCAATTCTCAACCCCGGTATTTATTGAAAATGACGCCAATGCAGCGGCGCTGGGAGAAAAATGGATGGGCGCAGGCAGAGAGTTCAATAATTTTGTCCTCCTTACACTCGGCACCGGCATCGGCGGCGGCATAGTCTACGAAAAAAAACTTCTCAATGCCTCTGCAGAGATCGGGCATATCAGCATAAACGCAGACGGCGAAAAATGCCCCTGCGGCAATTACGGATGCCTTGAGTTGTATGCCTCGGCAAGCGCAATAAATACAAAGGTTGTCACCGCCCTGGAAAAAGGCTCCGAGAGCATATTAAGAGAATGCTGCAAAGGCAGCTTTTACAAGATTACCCCGGAGGATATTTATAAGGCTGCGCTCGAAGGCGACAACCTTGCAAGAGAGGCGCTTAAAGACACAGGAAGATATCTGGGCGTGGGCCTCGCAAATATAATAAACATACTAAGCCCCGAGGCCGTAATACTCGCTGGAGGACTTATCGGGGCATGGAATATCTATGTTCAGGAGGCTGTCAGGGAGGCGTCCAAGAGGACTTTTAAAGCCCTTTTCGATACCGTAAAAATAATTCCGGCTGTTCTGGGAGACGACGCCGGCATAATAGGCGCGGCAGGGCTTGTGTTTGCTGCGTCGGGACGTTTACAGGGCGAATAATGACGGATAAGGAGAAATAGTGAAGAACAAAAAAAGGTTATTATGGGAATACACAGAGGCGATAATCACTGCGCTTATCCTGGCCCTGCTTATAAGGGCTTATATAATACAGGCATTCAAGATCCCTTCCGGCTCGATGATACCAACGCTGCTTATAGGAGATCACATCCTGGTCAACAAGTTTCTCTACGGCACGAAGATCCCTTTTTCAGACAAAACGGTTCTGGAATTTACGAAACCAGAAAAAGGAGATATAATAGTATTTAAATATCCGGAAGACCCGACGAGGGATTTTATTAAGAGGGTAGTCGCAGTCGAAGGCGATGTGGTTGAGTCGAGGAACAAGGCTGTATATGTTAACGGCAAACAGACGAGCGAGCCTTATGCCCAGCATACCGACGATTCCATACGCCCGATGGGAATCGAACCGAGAGATAATTTCGGGCCTTTGATAGTGCCTAAAAATAAATTTTTTGTTATGGGGGACAACCGCGACCAGAGTTATGACAGCCGTTACTGGGGATATGTGGACCGCAAGGATATAAAAGGCAAGGCGCTGATCCTATACTGGTCCTGGGACAGTAAAAACACTTGGGTAAGATTCGGCAGAATAGGGAGGTTGGTAAAATGAAAAAAAAGGGATTGCTCAATAACGAAGACGGGTTTTTCAAGTTTGCCTTTGTCGCGGCTCTCATTGCATTTGCCATTTACGCAGGCCTGCAGTTCGGGATGCCGCAGTATAGATATTCAACCCTTAAAACCGATGCAACTGAATTCGCAAGGATCAGCCTTGATATTGAAAAAACAAAGGCCCAGATTGCCGAAAGGGCCGTAGAACTCAAAGTCCCTATAACTGAAAAGGATATAGAGGTTGTAAGGGAAGGCAATTTGGTCAAGGTAAGAGCCTCCTGGTCTGAAACAGTTGATATCTTAGGCCTGTATCAGAAAAAATTTGTCTTTAATCTCGATATAAAGGCGTAATTTGTTTACCGGCCTGATACTTGAAATGGGTGAGATAACATCCGTTAAGAGGCGCAGCGGAGGCGCGATACTCTCGCTTACGGCTAAGGAATCCGCCTCAGGCGCAAATTTGGGAGACAGCATTTCCGTAAACGGCGTGTGCCTTACTGTTGTAAGCAAGAAAGATAATATGCTTTCCTTTGACCTTTCCGATGAAACACTTCAAAGCACAAACCTCGGCAGTCTTAAAACAGGCGACAGCGTTAACCTCGAACCTTCGTTGAGGCCTGATTCAAGGATTGGCGGGCACTTTGTAACAGGACATGTTGACGCTGCTGGGAAGATCCGCTCAAAGGTAAATCTGGGAGATATGCTTAAGATAGAGATAGAGGCCCCTGAAAGGGTAACAAAATTTCTTGTTGAAAAAGGCTCTGTTGCCGTGGACGGAATAAGCCTGACAGTAGTTGATGTATTAAGCGATGGTTTTACAATTGTTATAATACCTCATACGGCAAAACTCACCACCATCGGTTTTAAGGGGGTCGGGGATACCGTAAATATTGAGTCGGATATTTTGGGAAAATATGTTGCGAAATTTTTAAATAAAGATGCCGATAAAGATGCTGGGTTTATGAAGACCCTGATGAAAAGCGGATATGTATAAAATAAAGTTAAGAGTTAAAAATTAAAAATTAAAACCGAGGGAAAATGGAAAGATACAAATTCAACACAATAGACGAAGCTATAGACGACATAACAAAGGGCAAGATGATAATCCTTGTTGACGATGAGGACCGCGAAAATGAAGGCGACCTCTGCATGGCGGCGGAGAAGGCGACTCCTGAGGCGATTAATTTTATGGCAAAGCACGGGAGGGGGCTTATATGCCTTTCCCTTACTCCTGAAAGGGTGGAGGAATTAAGGCTCCAGATGATGACTGATGATAACACCTCGCCTTTCGGCACGGCCTTTACAGTCTCGATAGAAGCTAAGAGGGGGGTAACAACAGGAATTTCAGCCTCTGACAGGGCCACTACAATACTTACGGCAATAAATCCAAACACAAAACCTGAGGACATCTCAAAGCCCGGCCACATATTTCCTCTCCGGGCCAAAAGAGGCGGGGTGCTTCAGAGAGCCGGACAGACAGAAGGCTCTGTTGACCTTTCAAGGCTTGCAGGTCTTTATCCCGCAGGCGTTATCTGCGAGATCATGAACGACGACGGGACAATGTCGAGAGTGCCCCAGCTCATGGAGTTTTCAAAGAGACATAACATGAAGATAGTGACTGTGAAGGACCTCATCAAATACAGGATGAGGGCTGAGCTTTTTGTAAAGCGTCTCTCGGCAACAAAACTGCCGACAGAGTTCGGAGGAGATTTCACGACTGTTGCGTATGCCAATGATTTAGACAACAATGTCCATATTGCCTTAGTCAAGGGAGAGATAAAGCATGAAGACGACGTCCTTGTCAGGGTGCATTCAGAGTGTCTTACAGGCGATGTTTTCGGCTCAAGAAGATGTGATTGCGGCGAGCAGCTTCACAAGGCTATGGAACTCATAGGGAAGGAAGGAAAAGGCGTTATCCTGTATATGCGGCAGGAGGGGAGAGGCATAGGCCTTGTCAATAAATTAAAATCTTACGAACTTCAGGACAAGGGGCTTGATACGGTCGAGGCCAATATAAAGCTCGGGTTTAAACCAGACCTCAGGGATTACGGCATAGGCGCGCAGATGCTCGTGGACCTCGGCGTGAGAAAGATGCGGCTGATGACAAACAATCCGAAAAAGATTGTCGGGCTCGAAGGATACGGGCTTAAGGTGGTGGAGAGGGTCCCAATAGAGACAGCGCCCCATGACAAAAACATTGTTTACCTTAAAACAAAAAAGAAGAAATTAGGGCATATCCTTGACAGTGTATGAACAATGCCGGAAACCTTTAAGTTCAATATCACATCCGGAGAAAGAAAAGGCGAGACATACCCTCTGCTGAATTTCCCGTTCAGAATCGGGAGGGCTGCAGACAACGATCTTGTGCTTGAAGATAAAAAGGTTTCCCGCTACCACGCTGAAATATATCTGATTAACGGCGAATATTCCATCAAAGACCTCGGAAGCCAGAACGGCACATGGATCAATGGCGTAAAAACCACAAGCACAAGCGCAGGCATTAATGCCGGCGACGCCGTTGCCATAGGCGGCAATACCCTTGTTTTCGATTCTGAAAAGAGCGATATTTTCGAGGAAAGCGACATTGCGGATTACAAGACAACCATAAAACCCGCCAAAGAAATACTGAAAAACACAATAGAAGAAAAGGCTGATTCTTCTTCTCTTGATATCCTGCAAAAACGAACCATGATGCTCAGCGCAGTTTGCCGGATAAGCAGGGATATTCTGAAAGAATCGGAGCTCGATTCCATACTAAACCTGACGGCAGATACAATTCTCGGCAATATCAGGGCCGAAAGGGTTTATATCCTGATGAAAGATGAAGGGATGGATTCTATAAGGACCGCGCTTGCCAGAGACAACAATAAATTATCAGGCAAAGAAGATAAATTAATGCTCAGCAGGACTGTAATAAACAGGGTTATGGATGAGGAGATTTCCCTTCTGGTGGCTGACGCCAAGACAGATTCAAGATTTAAAGAATCCGAGAGTATTTTTCTTTACGGCATTCGTTCAGCCATCTGCGTTCCCCTGCTCGGGGCCGGAAGTGTAATAGGAGCTATTTATGCCGACATCCTGAATTCAGACAGGCAATTCACCCAGGAGGAACTCTATCTTCTAACAGCGATAGGAAATATTTCAGCTATAGGAATGGAGCAGACAAATCTCAGAGACAGGATGACCAGAGAGAGCGAGGCCAGGCAGAGCCTGATGCGCTACCATTCTCCCCAAGTGGTCAACGAAATAATCAAAGGAAAAGGCGACTGTAAGGTTGCCGAAATGATGATAACCGTCCTATTCACAGACATAAAGGACTTTACCCGGCTCTCGGAAGATATCGGACCTATGCAAGCTGCAAAGCTCCTGAATGAGTATTTTGATATAATCACAGATGCGGTTTTCAGATACAAGGGCAGCATTGATAAGTTTATCGGCGATGCCGCCATGGCAATATTCGGCGCCCCGTTTCACGATGCAGATTTTACCGAGATGGCTGTCAAGGCGGCAATTGATATACAAAAAGAAATTAAAAAGCTGAATAAATTCGAGGTCCGGATAGGAATAAATACAGGGTCTGCCGTCATCGGCAATATCGGTTCCTCAAAGAGAGTGGACTATACGGCAATAGGCGATACAGTCAATATTGCCTCGAGGCTGGAAAAAATGGCTGCCGAGGGAAGCATATATATAGGGGAAACAACTTATGAGCAGATAAAGGGTATCTTTAAAACCCGTTCCATAGGGATGCAGAAGGTAAAGGGCAAGACCATGGAAGTAGGAATATATGAGGTAATATATGAATAGCCTTTTTGCATGCGGGAAAACAGACATAGGACTTAAAAGACACCGCAACGAGGATAATTACGCAGTCGAACCTGAATGCGGTCTGTTTGTCGTGGCCGACGGCATGGGGGGACACGCAGGCGGCGATACGGCAAGCAGCATGGCAATAGAAACCGTCAGGAATTTTATTAAAACAGCGCTCTCGGACCAGGAAATAACATGGCCGTTCGGCATGGACCATTCGCTCCCCAGGGAGATTAATATCATCTCTTCCGGAATGAGGCTTGCAAACAGATATATATTCAATGCATCAAAAGGCATGGGAACAACCATGGTCGCCCTGCTTGTAAGAGACAATAAGGCATATATATGTCATGCCGGGGACAGCAGGCTTTACAGGATAAGAGGCAACAGCATTGAACAGATAACAGAAGACCATTCGCTTGCAGCAGAGGAAATAAGACGCGGCACCCTTACCAGAGAGCAGGCGAGGAATTACTCGTTGAAGCATGTGATTACAAGGGCCATAGGAATTAACGCGGATATAACCTGCGACTGCAGAGTAGAAAATATAATGAGTGGAGATATTTTTTTGCTTTGCAGCGACGGGCTCTCAGGCATGTTGGAGGATGCCGAGCTGCTTGATATAATAAAAGGCTCACCTCCTCCTTTAGCAAAGGATGAGGGAGGCTTGCTTGAAGAGGGCTGCGCAAGACTTATCAGAAGGGCCAATGAAAAAGGCGGACATGATAATATTACGGCAATACTGGTAAAATTTAAATAAACATGGAAAAATTCGGTCAATATATTTTGCTCGATAAAGTAGGCTCCGGCGGCATGGCGGAACTATTCAAGTCAAAAAAAATAGGGATAGAGGGCTTTGAGCGGGTGCTTGCCATAAAGAGGATCCTTCCTCATTTATCCTCTGACGAAGAATTCATTGATATGTTCATAGCCGAGGCCAAACTCGTTGCGCGCCTGAGCCACAAAAACATTACCCAGGTATATGATTTTGGGAAGATAGGGCAGAATTATTTTATTGCAATGGAATATATAAGAGGCAAGGACCTCAGGGGCATCTTAAAAAGGTGCGGTGAAAAAAATATTAAATTCCCTATACCCCTTGCAGTATTTATAGCAAAGGAAGTGGCCTCCGGCCTCAGCTATGCGCACAGGCAAAAAGACAGCACGGGGAAAAACCTTAGTATTATTCACAGGGATGTAAGTCCTCAAAACATTCTCATATCTTATGAGGGCGATGTAAAGGTCGTGGATTTCGGGATTGCAAAGGCAGGCTCGCAGTCTAAGACAACGACTGGGATGCTTAAGGGGAAGCTGTCCTATATGTCTCCCGAGCAGGCCTGGGGCAAAACTATTGACCACAGGTCGGATATATTTGCGCTTGGAATTGTGCTTTACGAGATGCTGACAGGCGAAAGACTTTTCAAGGGGGAGTCGGAGATAAACACCCTCGAAAAAGTCAGGGCTGCGCAGATAGACCCCCTCCCTTCGTCCATAACCGCCGACATGCCTGCTGAACTGGAGGCAAAATTGCTGAAGGCGCTTGCAAGGGAGGTAATAGAACGCTACCAGAATGCATCGGACTTGGAGGCCGACCTCGGGAGTATATTATTCGAACTCCTTCGCACCGACCCTGCGCTGTCTCTCAGACAGTTCATGCATAGCTTATTTAAGGCTGAGATTGATGCAGAACATAAATCTGAAATCGAAGAAGAAACCATAAGCGTTCAGCTCGAACAGGAGACCTCTGCGGAAGATATAAAGAGCGCTGAGGCCCAAAAATCAAAGACCCCTGTGAAAACCAGACCTTCGGAACTTAAGAGCTTCAGGGTTCAGGAGCCTGCAAAAAAAAATGTATACAAATACGTAATAGCGGCATCCGCTGCTGTTGTTGCAATAGTAATCGCAGGTTTTATGTTCTGGCCCGGCACTTCTTCTCAGCCGCCGACAGCAGCCCCGGCAGCTACTATGCAGCCTGTTGCTGCGCCGCAGCCGGGCGCAGAAGAGCAGACAAATGCAATCCAGATGCCTGCTCCGCTTGACGGCAATAAAATCGAGCAGAATACATCAAGCCCTCAGACAGCCAAACAGCAAGACAAAATCCAGAAAAGTCCTGTGGAAGAAAATGAAGGCGGGTTGACCATAAACGCAATGCCCTGGGCAGATGTTTACGTTGATGGGAAAGCTTACGGGACAACGCCGAAGACCATAGAAGACTTAAAGGCCGGCAGTCATAAAGTGAGGCTTGAGAGCCCTAATTTCCCTCCATGGGAAACAAGGGTTGTTATCTCAAAAGGAGAAACAGCAAAGGTCTCGCACAAATTCGGAGGTTTTGGAAAACTGGTTGTTAATGCCTCGCCGTGGGGCAATGTCTATGTGGACGGTTCACTGAAGGGACAAACGCCTTTGACTATCGAGAAAGTCCCGGCTGGAAAACATCAAATAAAAGTCAGCAGGGAAGGCTTTGAAGAATTCAGCAGGAATGTAGAAATAGGCGAAGGGGCTGCTGAACAATTAAGCGTGAGCCTCAAGAAAGAGGGAGGGTAGCAATTTCCGCAGGATTTGGAGGCGGCGATCGGATTTGAACCGATGCATAAAGGTTTTGCAGACCTCTCCCTTGCCACTTGGGTACGCCGCCTAATGGAGCGGGAAACGGGGCTCGAACCCGCGACCCCAACCTTGGCAAGGTTGTGCTCTACCACTGAGCTATTCCCGCATTAAGAAACTTAAGAAGTTAAAAGTGAAAAGTTGAAAGTTACTGAAAAAAATAAAAAATGTTTTTTCAATTGCTTGATTTTTAACTCTTAACTTTTCACTCTTAACTTACAACTTAGTTATAAGCTATACTAAAGAATAATGAAAAAAGGACTTGTTTGTCAATATGCTGTATCCTGATATCAAAGAGTTTAAGTCTTTATGCAAGAAGGGAAACCTGATCCCTGTTTACAGGGAGATCCTCGCTGACCTTGACACGCCTGTCTCTGCTTTTCTCAAGATAGGGGGAACCCCCTCTTTTCTTCTTGAGAGTGTTGTGGGTGGAGAAAAATGGGCCAGGTATTCTTTCCTCGGAGCAAACTCCTCAAAAATAATCAGGGGATGGGGAAAGAAAATTGAGATAAAAGAGACAGGCAAAAAAACCGTTGTTTTTGAGACAGAGGACCCTGTTGCTGCGCTGAAAAAGGAACTTTCTGTTTATACGCCTGTTGCTGTGCCGGGGCTTCCAAGGTTTTCCGGAGGGCTGGTCGGGTATATGGGCTATGACATGGTCAGATTTTTCGAGAAAGTGCCTGACAGTAAAAAACCGGGTCTTGACCTGCCTGACATGTTTTTCATGCTTGCAGACACCATGCTCATATTCGACAGCCTTAAGCAGAAGATAAAGATAGTCTCTAACGTGCAGGTAGACGGCAGAAGCCCTCAAAAGATTTATAAAGAGGCGGTTGAAAAGATAGATGCAATAACAGAAAAGTTAAAGAGTTCAAAGTTGAAAGTTAAGAGTTCAAAAGACAAAAAACAAAAACCAGGCAACAAATTTAAATCGAGCTTTAAGACAAAAGAGGCTTTTGAGGAGGCTGTCTTAAAATCAAAAGAATACATAGCCGCCGGCGATATATTCCAGGTCGTGATCTCCCAGAGGTTCGAGCGAAAGTCCGATGTCAGGCCTTTTGATATTTACAGGGCCTTAAGGGTAATAAACCCATCGCCCTATATGTATTTCATCAATACCGGAGATGCGGAGATCGCAGGCTCGTCCCCTGAGATATTGGTAAGGCTCGAAAATGATAAGGTGGTCTTAAGGCCTATTGCAGGCACAAGGCAAAGAGGAGCGACAGAGGCAGAGGACAGGGCCTTGGAGGAAGAGCTTAAAAAAGACCCGAAGGAAAGGGCAGAGCATATAATGCTTGTGGACCTCGGAAGGAATGATGTCGGAAGGGTTGCGGAAAAAGGCACTGTCAGCGTTACCGACCTTATGACTGTTGAAAGATACAGCCATGTAATGCACATGGTGTCTAATGTCGAAGGGAAGCTCGATAAAGGGCTCGATGCTTTCGATGTATTGAGGGCCTGTTTCCCTGCCGGAACCGTTACAGGCGCACCAAAGGTAAGGGCAATGGAGATTATAGACGAGCTTGAGCCTATAAAGAGAGGGCCTTATGCAGGCGCAGTCGGATATTTCGGTTATTCTGGGAATATGGATACATGCATAACAATCAGAACGCTTATAATAAAAGACGGGAAGATATATGTTCAGGCCGGCGCCGGTCTCGTTGCCGATTCTGTTCCTGACAGGGAATATACCGAGACCGTGAACAAGGCGATGGGGATGATGAAGGCTGTGGATATGGCGGAGAAGGGACTGGCTTAAGATATGCATATTACAGCAGGATATAATATTTTCGCTCATTCTCGGGCCATCGCCCTCCGAGGAATTTTGTCTCACAACCCCCTTAAATCCCCCTTAACAAAGGGGGACTTAGGGGGTTGTTGGAATATCGGCAAAATAAAACCGCTCAAATACCATATCCTGCTTTTGCCAGGGGGAACATCATGTTGTTGATGATCGACAATTACGATTCTTTTACCTATAACCTCGTCCAGCATCTTGGAGAGCTGGGGGAGAAAATAGATGTATACAGGAATGATAAGATAACAATAAAAGAGATAGAAAAAATGAATCCTGAGCGGATAGTCATATCTCCAGGCCCGTGCACTCCAAGGGAGGCAGGGGTGTCTGTTGATGTTATTAAATACTTTGCAGGAAAGATTCCCATACTCGGCGTCTGTCTCGGCCACCAGGCAATAGGCGCTGCATTCGGAGGCGACATAATAAGGGCGTCGCGGCTTATGCATGGAAAGACATCCTTGATTCACCATGATGGGAAGACTATATTTAATGGACTGCCGAATCCATTCGAGGCGACAAGATACCATTCATTGATAATTAAAAAAGAGACTATGCCCTCAGTTCTTGAGATAAGCGCGTGGACCGAGCAGGATGAGATAATGGGGGTGAGGCATAAGGAATTCATAATTGAGGGCGTTCAGTTTCATCCTGAGTCCATACTTACCGCTGCCGGCAAGGATCTTCTGAGAAATTTCTTAAAACTGCATTACTAAAAGACAGTCCCCTCCTTTGTCTGGATAAAAACATTTACTCAAGCAGATACGAAGAAAAAGATTCCTCTATGCTGGCGAGGGTGTCCTTGATCAAGATAGGCACCAGCGAGGCAAGGTCATCGAGGTTGGTTACTGCGCTTACGCTTGCATCTTTGGCTACGGCATGCTTTAACCTCTCAGACATGCCTGCGTTTACAAGTCTGATATTTTCATAAATATTACTCAATTTTTTTAATTCCCAATCAGGTTTTTTGCCCTTGCTTTTCAGATAATACTGCGCGAAAAGATACATGGATACTATCCTGTAAACGCTTTCTTCTATTGATGAAAAAGGCAGATGGTAACGAACCAGGGGTTTTAATTTTTCCATAACCGGACATCCGCTTGTAACCATATACAGACCCAGCAAAGAACTCATCCCTTCCTGAATCGTTGTGTTTTTTGAGATGTCCCTTGCCTTTGTCATTACAAGGACATACGCATTTTCGTAAGAGGCCGAATCTTTGAAGGCGCTTACAACATCTCCGATATTGGAAGCAATGGGGCAGAATTCATGCCTGGTTTCATCGAGAGTGCAGGGACTGCATTTGTGATAACTTAATTTAGCCCATTCAGGGGGCGTTTGATTATCCGGCGGGATATAATTTAAAGTCTTTGCGTCGAGAGAAATGTCAAACCTCTTTATGCTGCCGTCAGCCAGCTTAAATAAATAGAAAAACTTTAATGCATCTTCAGAGCTTTTCATGCCAATCTCTCTTTGCGCAAGTTAATTTATGGTTATTATCATAGGGAATATTTATCATAAGGTCAAGGGGATAAAAAAATTATCTGCTGAAAAAAATCTCCCGCAGCTCCGGCTTAAGCCCATGTTCCGTGAGCCGGTCATATTCGTCGTTTCTCTCCTTTATCAGCATCATCAGGTCATGCCCCATCTTTTCTGTTCCGGCCTTCACAGTGCTTTTT
>SCSY01000146.1 GCA_004298625.1 Nitrospirota bacterium
GTCAGCAAAGAAAAAATTTTATGGCTGAATGCTGAAAGCTGGAGGCTGATAACTTAGAAAATGGAGGATAGATGAGGCCTGACAAGAGGAAGAACACAGAGATGAGAGAACTGAAGATAACCAGAAATTTTATAGGCACGGCAGACGGTTCAGTGCTTATTGAGCTGGGAGGCACACGGGTTATCTGCACGGCGTCAATGGAAGATAAAGTCCCGCAGTTTCTGAAAGACCAGAAGAAGGGTTGGGTAACCGCAGAGTATTCAATGCTTCCGAAGTCATCGCAGAAAAGGATAGCGCGTGAGTCGAGCGTGGGGCGAGTCGGCGGCAGGACCCATGAGATACAGAGGCTTATCGGAAGGGCTCTGAGATCCGTTGTGGACATGAATGTTATCGGTGAAAAGACGATATGGATAGATTGCGATGTTATACAGGCAGACGGCAGCACCAGGACTGCCAGTATAACAGGCGCCTTTATCTGCCTGGCAGACGCCTTGAAAAATATGTTGAGAAACGGCTTGATAGAGCGGATGCCCTTAAAAGATTATCTTGCAGCCGTAAGTGTCGGGGTTGTAAATGGCGAGCCGGTGCTTGACCTTACTTATGCCGAGGATTCTACGGCAGAGGTTGATATGAATGTGGTTATGACAGGCAGCGGAAACCTTGTCGAGGTGCAGGGCACTGCGGAGGGGGCGCCGTTTTCAAAGGATACTCTGGACAGGCTTATAGGGCTTGCATCGGACGGGATCAAGAGACTGGTGGAGATTCAGAAAAAGACCATAAAGTTAGATGGTGATGTCCTGAGCTTCTAAATATGGTAAAATAAAAGACCATAATATATCCTTAGGAGGCACGTTTGAACAAATACAGGAATCTGTTTATCTGGCTGTTGATGGCAGTAATGACAATACTCCTGATCAATCTATTGAACACGCCGAAGAAGGTTGAGGAGGAGATGATATTCTCCGAATTAATGTCAAAGCTTAATGCGGGAGAGATTGAAGAGGTTGTCATAAAAGAAAACAATGTGACAGGCCGTCTAAAAGATGGGAAGAAATTCAAAACCTATGCAGGGAAGTATCCGGACCTTGTGAAGGATTTAATGGCAAAGGGAGTGAAGATTACAGAAAAGCCGGTTGAACAGAACATGTGGTATACTTTCTTTTTATCCTGGGGGCCTATAATATTTCTCGTGCTTGTCTGGATATTCTTTATGCGCCAGATGCAGACAGGCGGCAACAAGGCTTTATCATTTGGAAAAAGCAAGGCGCGGCTTGTTTCCGATAAGGCCGTAAAGATAACCTTTGCCGATGTGGCGGGAATAGAAGAGGCAAAGTATGAGGTTCAGGAGATAATTGATTTTCTTAAGTCCCCTCAGAAATTTTCAAAACTCGGAGGCAAGATACCAAAGGGCGTGCTCCTTGTCGGCGCTCCGGGCACGGGCAAGACCCTGCTGGCAAAGGCAATAGCCGGAGAAGCCGGCGTCCCGTTTTTTTCGATATCGGGCTCTGATTTCGTTGAGATGTTTGTCGGGGTCGGGGCGTCGCGGGTAAGAGATTTATTCGAACAGTCAAAGAAAAACGCACCGTGCATAATTTTTATTGATGAGATAGACGCTGTGGGCCGCCACAGGGGCGCAGGACTCGGAGGCGGTCATGACGAGAGGGAACAGACTTTAAATCAGCTTTTAGTGGAGATGGACGGGTTCGAGGGAAACGAAGGTGTGATAATCCTTGCTGCCACTAACAGGCCTGACGTGCTGGACCCGGCGCTCCTGAGGCCGGGAAGGTTTGACAGGCAGGTTGTAGTGCCGGTGCCTGATGTAAACGGCAGGCACGAGATATTAAAGGTGCATACGAAAAACATTCCACTTGATGAGAATGTAAATCTTGATCTTATCGCGCGGGGAGTGCCTGGCTTTTCAGGGGCTGATCTTGCCAACCTTGTAAATGAGGCAGCGCTCCTTGCTGCAAGAAAATCAAAGAGCAAGGTTGACATGTCTGACTTTGAGTTTGCCAAGGACAAGGTACTGATGGGCGTTGAGCGCAAGAGCATGATAATAAGCGAGTCGGAAAAGAAAAACACAGCCTATCATGAGGCAGGGCATGCCCTTGTGGCAAAATTGACGCCGGGGACGGATCCAATTCATAAAGTGAGCATAATCCCGAGGGGCAGGGCGCTCGGCGTGACGCAGCAGCTTCCCATAGATGATAAATATACTTACTCAAAGGATTATTTAGTGCAGACGCTGACAGTTTTCCTAGGCGGTCGGGCTGCAGAAGAACTTGCATTAAAGCACATGACAACAGGCGCCGGCAACGACCTCGAGCGCGCAACAGACCTTGCAAGAAGAATGGTTACGGAATGGGGGATGAGCGAAAAGCTCGGGCCGTTGACCTTCGGTAAAAAGGATGAACAGATATTCCTCGGCAGAGAGATAGCCAAGCATAAAGACTACAGCGAAAAAACAGCAGAGGACATAGATGAAGAGGTTAAACGCCTTGTCATCGAGGCTTATGAAAGGGCGAAGGCGCTTCTTTCAGTCAACTTTGATACTCTGGATGTCTTTGCAAAGATGTTGCTTGAGAAAGAGACAATGGATGCATCTGAGATAGACGCGATGATAAAGGATATTGATTCAAAGAAGGCTTTGCAGGTTTGAAAAAGCCATAAGCACGGGAAAGATATTCCAAAGTGGTTGTTTTACGAGATGCTAAGACAGACGGGGATAGACGAGACATAATTTAGAAAGATTCTCGATTAGAAGAAATAATCCTTCTTTTTGCCTTCACTGCGGGCAGAAGATGAAAAGATAAGAGCTTGTTTTTAATCATCACGGATTAATAGGAATAAGAAGGGCCAATTAAATTAGTTCCTCAGGCGTTTCCTGAGCCTCTTTTTCCTCAGGTGCAAGAAGGCGGTCAAGTTTTTTATCTCTGCCTACTCGTTTTGCAAGGTCAAAGGTCTTTGTTTTTTCTCTGGCTGTCATAATGCCCAACAGGTTGACTACATCACTTGCATCTTTAAGCCCTGTTGACCTCAATTTCATTGCGACAAGATAAGGCTTGGTAAGCACAGGGACAGTTATGCCTTTAATAGTTACAGCCTGTTTTATGGCCTCTAACTCCCATTTATAGCGCGCAATCAGTAAGTCAATCCGTAAGAACTTTCTCTCTTTGTCTTCAATAAAAATGACATCGTGTTTGAATGGGTCATCATGGATTTTACTCCCCTCTATCAGCTTTGCCTTAAACCTCTCAGGAAGATATTTTTTCAACATACGATAAAAACTGTCAGTATCAGTGGATTTAATGAAGTCGGAATAAAGACAAAAGTCAATATCAATAGTTGTTCGTTCCACTCCATGCAGGATTGCTGCATATCCTCCTGCAAGTGCGATGTCGGCTTCAACGGGAAGTGCGTTGATAATGTCTCGGATTATTTTTAAGGTATCTTTTATAGATTTCATATTCTGATACACTTTCAGCTCTTGCTCTGAGAGAAATAATTTCAGATATAATGGTGTGCATGGTCTCAATTCTCTCCAGAGGTGAAAGCTTGAGGAATTGCTTCTTTTCTTCTGCTTTTCTTATGTCCATTACTGATTTCATTTAACGTAGTATATCACAAGGTTTTATATTTAGTTTCTGCTTTTGAAAAAAAATTGAGATTGCGGGTTAATCGCAATTTTTGTCTTGCTTGCACCGGCAAGAGTATTATGACAAATGTTGCCTATTTACACTTATCTTATATTCTCTGTTTTAAAACCCCTTCTTTTTCTGCTAAAATCTTCTGTGTTCGTCCAACAGGTAATCAACGGTCTTACGGTCGGAGGCGTTTATGCGCTCATAGCCCTCGGCTATACAATGGTCTATGGAATACTTGAGCTTATCAATTTTGCGCACGGCGAGATTTACATGCTCGGCGCGTATCTCGGAATTATTTTTCTCGGTTTTTTTACGGCAATAGGGCTCACTTCATTCAGTCTTCCCTTGTCTCTCTTCCTCGCATTTATACTCTCGATAATCTTCTGTTCTTCCTATGGCTATACTATGGAGAAGATCGCATATAAGCCCCTCAGGAACGCGCCGCGCCTCAGCCCCCTCATAAGCGCCATAGGCGTCTCTATCTTTCTTCAGAACTATGTAATGCTCACTCAGGGCGCAACGGACAAGGTCTTCCCGCATATTGTCGAAAATGCGGGGCTTGAGATAGGCGGGGTAAGCGTGACGTATATTCAGTTATTCATAATAACGGTCTCGGTATTGATGATGCTGTCGCTGCATATTTTCATAACCAGGACAAGGATGGGTAAGGCCATGAGGGCAGTGGCGCAGGACAAGACAATGGCGTCTCTGGTCGGCATCAACATTGACACTGTTATATCCGTTACGTTTGTCATAGGCTCCGGACTTGCTGCTGTTGCCGGCCTGATGGTTGCCTCATACTACGGGCTTGTGAACTATTCGATAGGATACATCGCCGGCATAAAGGCGTTCACGGCCGCTGTTCTCGGAGGCATAGGAAGCATTCCCGGCGCGATGTTCGGAGGGATTTTCCTGGGGCTTATCGAGAGCCTGAGCGCAGCCTACATATCTCCGGAATATAAGGATGCTTATGCATTTATTATCCTGATTATAATCCTTCTCATAAAACCGTCCGGCCTGTTCGGAAAATCACAGGAAGAGAAAGTATAAAATGGCGGAATCCGGAATACAGAATTCAAAATTCAAAATTCAAGATTCAAAACCTGGAAAAATCCATTCACCTTTTTTTATTGCGCTATGGCTTTCTTTGCTATTTCTACCCTTCAAAGGAATTAAGGCTGCATCAATCCTTTTTGTTTCGCTTTTGCTTCTGCTCTTTATTTTCAGGGCGTTTTCCGGCTATGCAAAAATATTAATGGACAAATTAAATGCCATGAGGGAATCCATAATCGAGAGATTTAAGGCGGTATACGCAGGGTCTGAAGCTTCGGGTATGATCGCGTATTCTCTTTTGTTTGTTTTTCTTTTTGCTATCCCTTTTTTTGCCAAAGATTATTTTATTGACGTATTGATACTTGCCGGCATATACATAATACTTGCGCAGGGGCTCAACATTGTCGTCGGTTTTGCCGGGCTGCTCAACCTCGGGTTCGTGGCATTCTACGCGATAGGCGCTTATTCGTATGCGCTTCTCAATACGAAACTCGGGATCGGTTTCTGGCCAGCATTGCCTCTGTCACTGGCGCTGGTGACCCTTTCGGGATTCGTTCTTGCGGTGCCGGCACTCAGGTTAAAGGGGGATTATCTTGCTATAGTCACACTTGGGTTTGGAGAGATCGTCCGCCTTGTTTTCAATAACTGGGATTCTCTCACGAAAGGGCCGAATGGGATAGGAGGGATAGAGCCTCCGCATCTCTTTGAAATGCATGTCAGCAGGCTGAGCCATTACTATTATTTCATCCTCTTTTTTGTTGTCCTGACGGTTTTCATTATAAGAAGGGTGAAGGCGTCCAGGATCGGGAGGGCATGGCTTGCGATAAGAGAGGATGAGATAGCGGCGGCGTCTATCGGCATAAATACAATATCTTACAAACTGTATGCGTTTGCCTTTGGCGCATTCTGGGCCGGACTTGCAGGGGTCCTGTTTGCCGCCAAGATGCAGTTTGTCTCACCGGAGAGTTTTACGTTCATGGAATCCGTATTAATACTCTGCATGGTTATATTGGGCGGGCTTGGAAGCATTCCAGGCATTATCCTGGGTTCTGTCATACTTGTGATGCTGCCGGAGATGCTCAGGGAAGTGCAGTTATACAGGATGATTGCTCTCGGCAGCGGACTGGTTCTTCTCATGATATTCAGGCCGCAGGGAATATTTGGAGGTAAGAGTGTATCTTCTGGAGGTTAGGGACCTCACAAAACATTTCGGCGGCATAAGGGCTATCGAAGAGGTGAGGTTCAGGGCGAGGGAGGGATCGATCACCAGTGTCATCGGCCCTAACGGGGCGGGAAAGACCACGCTTTTTAACTGCCTTACGGGTATAACCAGGCCGACCAAAGGGGTTGTGAGTTTTCTGAATAATGAGATTACCGGTATTAAGCCCGATAAAGCCGTAAAATTGGGGATCTCCCGCACATTCCAGAATATAAGGCTTTTCAGGGAGATGAGTGTTCTGGAAAATGTCATGGTATCGCAGCACTGCAGGACGCGCTCGGGATTGCTCTCCGCAATAATAAAAAATAAGGCATTTAAGAATGAGGAACAGGCTATCAGGGAAAAGGCGTTGGAGTATCTTGAACTCGTCGGCCTTGAAAATTATTCGGATACGGTTTCCGGCAATCTCCCTTACGGAAGCCAGAAGAGGCTCGAGATCGCGAGAGCGGTTGCTACAGAGCCCAGGCTTATCCTCCTCGATGAGCCTACGGCCGGGATGAACCCGCAGGAGACGGCAGAGATGATGGGGCTTATCAGGAAGCTCAGGGAGCTTGGAAAGACCGTTATCCTTATCGAGCATGATATGAAGGTTGTGATGGGAATATCCGAAAACATCGTTGTCCTTGATCATGGAGTGAAGATCGCCGAGGGTACGCCTGAGGAGATAAAAAGGAATCCACTGGTGATAGAGGCGTATCTTGGGAAGGAACATTGAAGCAATGATTAACCGGCAGGATGAAACAGTATTCTCCCTCATTCTCGACCGTATAACGGGTCTCCGAGGTATTTTGCCTCACAACCCCCTCAGTCCCCCTTTGTTAAGGGGGATTAAAGGGGGTTGTTTGACTATCGGCAAAATAAATCCACTCAAAGACAATCCCCTCCCTGCGTATAGTTTGCGGTTATAAATGCTTGAACTGAACAACATAAGGACTTCATACGGCCAGATAGAGGCGCTGAAAGGCATTTCGCTGAGGATAGATCAGGGCGAGATAGTCTGCCTCATAGGAAGCAACGGCGCGGGTAAATCAACGGCCCTCATGACGATTTCCGGGATATTAAGGCCCAAAAGCGGCAGCATAACATTTATCGGAAGTAATATCTCGAATATGCCTCCTCACAGCATTGTCGAGATGGGGATAAGCCATGTGCCTGAAGGTAGGAGGATATTCTCAAGGCTTACCGTGAAAGAAAATTTAGAAATAGGAGCTTATACAAAAAAATCAAAATTCAAAAATCAAAATTCAAAGCTCAAAAAACAATATGAAAAAATCTTCGAGATGTTTCCAGTGCTTAAAGAGAGGCAGAAGCAGATGGGAGGCACATTAAGCGGGGGAGAGCAGCAGATGCTTGCAATCTCGAGGGCATTGATGTCCGGCCCGAAACTTTTGATCCTCGATGAGCCTTCGCTGGGCCTCGCGCCGATAATTGTCAGCAGGATATTCAGGGCTATTCGTGAGATAAACCATGAAGGGGTCACAATCCTTCTTGTCGAGCAGAATGCACATGCCGCGCTTAATCTTTCGAACAGGGGTTATGTTTTAGAAAGCGGAAAGATAACAATGCACGGGATGGGGAAAGAACTTCTTAATGACGAACAGGTGAAAAAGGCATATTTGGGAGAGTAAATTTAATTGAAGAAAGATTCCGGACAAGCCGGAATGACAAAAATAGGACTTTACTTTTGCATCTTTCAATATATTACCGGCACTATATAAACATGGCTCCGGCTCTGAAATAGTCCTCAAGTTCTTGAGACCATCTTACCGATGCCATGTGCAGTTTGCCTTTTTGATGCTTATCAGACCATTGCAGGACCTGGCCTGCCTCAAGCGGAAAATTTGTGACGATTCCTATTCCGGCCTGGCTGGTATTTATTATTTTACCTTCAGCATCTATTTTCTTTAAGTCCTCTGCTTCTGTAAATAAGACCGAAAACTTGATGGTATCATCATAAGGCACTCTTTCAAACTTTCGTTTCGTCTCAAAATCCGGCATTTTATCTCCTGTTATTTATATTTCCAATAAAAAAGCCCAACCTCTGCAAGGTTGGGCTTTTGTCGAATTTAAAAATCATTTCGGCAGTCCCGCTGTCCCTAATCGAGGACCGGTGACTTTGCGCCCTACCTTTACAGATAGTTTGCCTTTATCGTGCTATTTATAAAATTATCATAAATAAGGCTTAAGTGTCAATATTTAGAAATCATTTTTTGTGTCCTTTGCCTTTTCCTCCTCCCACAATATCCATACCTTTTCCGGCATCCATGTCTTTGCCTTTACCCTTAACTTTGCCGCTTTCGCCTTTGATAATAATATCTCCCCTTTTCAATGCATGAAATTCCTTTGAGCCGGGTTTTATCCCTAGCCTGTGCGCTATGACTCCCCAACCTTTTCCTCTGTTCGCCTTATACTCTTTAATTATCACCTCGGTAGGCTTATTTGCTATCTGGCCGATCCTGAGGGTCATGTATACATCTCCGGGAGTAGGAAGGGTTTTTACAAGAATATCCACATCAGGGACAGGGACGCCGAATTGCGCACTGAGGTCGGCTTTGAAGCCCGGAAGGTCAGCCTTTGCCTGGGCATTTATAGTGCCGATTAAGTTTTCCAATTCGCCTGCAAAAATAGACGCGGGCAGGGCGAGCAGCATAACTACAATAAATATCCCGAAAATCTTTTTCATGCCAATGCCTCCTTTGGACTTTTTTTATCCCAGCTTTTCAAGCAGCTCTTTTATGCGCTGGTTTACGAGTTTGCCGTCTGTTTTGCCTTTAACCTTCGGCATAAGCTCTTTCATGAGCTTCCCCATTTCTTTCATGCCCGTCACGCCGGGTTCCTGAATCGTTGCTTTGATTATCTCATCCAATTCTTCGATAGTCAACTGTTTCGGAAGATATTCCTGAATGATAGCGATCTCTTTGTTTTCTTTTTCTGCAAGGTCTTTTCTGGCGGCTTTTTCATATTGCTCGGCAGATTCCTTGCGCTGCTTTACCATTGTGGATAAGACCCCCATGATATCATCCTCAGCTAAATCGCCTTTGCCGCGTTTTGCAATCTCTGCGTTTTTCACGGCTGATTTTATCATCCTCAGTGTAGTAGTCTTTAGTTCGTCTTTGGATTTCATGCTCACGACAAGGTCGTCGTTTATTCTCTTTAGGATTTCCATATTTTCTCCCTTTCTCCGGTCTTTATCATTTGCGATATATTCTATATGGGTTTTGTAAAAAATTAAAGGCCGTAATCCATGAATGATTGTAAACTGATTATTTCATGTCAGTTGACAATAAGGTCTCTTTTCTGGAAAATAATCTATGATTAATTCTTTGAAGGATAAAATTACAGGCGGAAATCCGATAACAAAAGAAGAGGCGCTGCTAATCGGCAGGATTCAGATTTCTGATTTATTCGACCTTTTTATCGCTGCAAATAAAATCCGCAAGAAATTCCGGAATAATTCCGTAGACCTCTGCGCAATAGTGAATGCAAAATCCGGCGCATGTCCTGAAGACTGCTCATACTGTGCACAGTCTTCAAAGAGCAAGACCGGCATCGAAGTCTATCCTCTTATCAGGAAAGAGGTTGTGCTTGAAAAAGCAAAAGAGGCGAAGGACGCCGGCGTGAAGAGGTTTTGCATTGTAACAAGCGGAAGAAAGATCGGCAAGGCTGAATTATTTGAAATCGTCACTATGGTAAAGAAAATAAGGCGTGCCGGACTTTTGCCGTGCGCAACATTAGGTCTCCTGAACAGGGATGAGTTGTTATTTCTCAAAGAAAGCGGGCTTGAGCGCTATCATCACAATCTCGAAACCTCAGAAAGATTTTTTCCTGAGATATGCAGGACACACACATATCAGGACAAGTTGAAAACTATAGAAGCCGCTAAATCAGCTGGGCTTTCTGTATGTTCGGGAGGGATATTCGGACTTGGCGAGACCTGGGAAGACAGGATAGATATGGCATTTGCCGTGAAAGAATTGGATGTGGATTCCGTTCCTCTGAATTTTTTAATCCCTGTTAAGGGAACATCAATGGCTGAAAGGGATGCGCTTCATCCATTTGAAGCTCTGAAGATTATCAGCCTTTACAGGTTTTTGCTTCCACAAAAAGAAATTCGTGTCTGCGGCGGAAGGATGCAGATCCTTGGTGAATTTAACTCAATGGTATTTATGGCAGGCGCAGACTCTTTGCTCACAGGGAATTATCTTACGACAACAGGCAGGACTTTTAAGGATGATTTGAGGCTGATAAGAGATTATGGGCTGAGAGTGGGGTGAAAGGGGTCCCGCTCGAAGACAGTTCCCTCACGACTTCAAATATAGAGGAGATGGGAATTATGTTCAGCATCCGTATGCACGCATCGAGAAAAATTAAGAGTGAAAAATCAAAAATTAAAAAAACTCTCAACTCTAAACTCTCAACTCTAAACTCCATTCATATCTCCGGCGCTGAAGGGATATATGAAGAAGCTGATATTCAAAAAGTTTGCGGTGAATACATCAAAAGGGCATTAACGCATTCAAGGGGAATGCCTGATGAGATTCATATTACGATCGAGAAAATAAAAGGGAAACCGTCGAGAATTCCATTATTGGCTGTGAAGACGCTTAAGTGCAGTTCTGCCGATGAGGCAGGGAAGATTATCACTAAAAGACTTTCAGAAATGGGCATCCCGGAAAAAGCGATAAATGATGCATTTAAAGTCCTGAAGTCAAGGAATGTTATGCGAGGCGCATCTTTGATGCTTGCGGAATCAGGCAGGCGTGTTGAGCCTGATAAGAATCGCGGGATAAGGGTATCAAGGATGGGAATAGAAAAAACTGCAGGGAGGCAGCTTGCTCAAAAACTGTCAAAAATGAGAATAAATAGCACTACCGTCAACGAAGCGTTAATCCTCGCATCAAAGGTTGCGGCTCACCCTGATATTATTGCAGAGGTCTGCATCTCCGACGACCTTGATTATACAACAGGCTACATCGCATCAAATAAGTTCGGCTATCTCAGGATTCCGAATATCAAGAGGCGCGGTGAGATGTGCGGGGGAAGGGTATTTTTGATCAAAGAGAATTCGGATATTAATCGAGTAATACAATATCTCGAAAAGATGCCTGTAATCATCAGAATGGTATAACATCCTGCAATATCCATTTCTATGCTATAATTTTGAAGCATACAACTAAAGGGACAACGTAGCGATTAAAAGGAAGATATTGGGAGACAATACTGAAAAAGAGACAATAGGCATTCTCCTTCTTAATCTCGGTGGGCCTGATTCATTGCAGGCTGTGAGGCCGTTTCTTTATAATCTTTTTTCGGACAGACAGATAATCCGGCTCGGTCCTTCATTTTTACAAAAACCATTGGCATGGCTGATCTCAACGCTCAGGTCTAAAAAGACAGAAGGTTTTTATCGCCTCATCGGAGGAAAATCTCCTATACTCGACATTACAATTGCCCAGGCAAGGGCGCTTGAAGAAGCGCTGAACAAGAATGCAGAATGCAGAACACAGAACACAGACAAATCCCCCCATCCCCCCTTTACTAAAGGGGGGCAAGAGGGGATTAAGGTCTTTGTCGGTATGCGCTACTGGCATCCTCTGATCAAAGATACAGTAAAGCTCATGCATAAGGCCGGCATTAAAAGGATAGTCGCTCTTAGTCTTTATCCTCATTATTCTGTCGCGACAACGGGATCGTCTATCCTGAAGGTTAAAGAGGTTGTTTCCGGGTATCGGGCAGATGTGAGTTATGTCGAGTCATGGTTTAATCATCCTTTGTACATAGAGGCGCTTGTTGATGTGATGAAAAAGGGGATAGAGTCTTTCACCCAGCCATCAGCTATTTCGCCCCAGGCTAACCCGTCCGAGGCGGGCAGCCATCAGCTATCAGTTAATGATGTTCACATTCTTTTCAGCGCGCACAGTCTTCCGCAGAAGTTTATAGATGCCGGCGATCCGTATGTAAACGAGATTATGGGCACAATAGGGGAGGTTACAAAAAAGATAGATATAAATTGGCATTTGAGTTATCAGTCAAAAAGCGGCCCCGTTAAATGGCTTGAACCTTCGACAGATGAAAAGCTGAAAGAGCTTGCTGCTGAAGGCGTGAGGAACATTCTTGTTGTTCCGATAAGTTTTGTATCAGACCATATTGAGACGCTTTATGAAATTGATATATTATATAAGCGAATGGCAGAAGGGCTGGGCATTAATCTTAAAAGAACAGAGTCTTTAAATACACATCCGCTTTTTATAGGCACATTGAAAGACATTGTTATAAATAATATGAAGGAGAGCGGTTGGCTAAGATAGTAATTATCGGCGGCGGGATCTCGGGGCTTTCGTTAGCTTATGCAATTCTTGAGAGAGAGCCCTTGGCGGATGTAACCGTATTTGAAGCCGAAAAAAGGCCCGGGGGCAAGGTATGGACGGATAAGGTTAACGGTTTTCTTTGCGAAAGCGGGGTAAACGGTTTTCTTGACAATAAGCCAAAGACAATTGAACTCAGCCTTAAGCTTCTGCTTAATCCTTTAAGGAGCAGTGACGCCGCCCGGCAGAGATATATATTCTCGGATAATATATTGCATCGTTTGCCTGAATCTCCTGTCTCATTTTTTTCCTCAAATCTCCTGAGCCTTTATGGGCGCGTGAGAATTTTATATGAGCTTATAGCTCCTAAGGGCGCAGACGATGAATCCCTTGCTGAGTTTGCAAAAAGGAGGCTTGGGAAAGAGGCCTACGAGAAACTCATTGACCCTATGGCGTCAGGGATTTATGCCGGCAATCCTGAGACCTTAAGCCTTAAGAGTTGTTTCCCAAGGATATACGATATTGAAAATAAATACGGAAGTCTTATCAGGGGAATGATAACGCTTCAAAAAGAGGCCAAAAGATCAGGGAAGGCAAAGGTCAGCGCCGGGCCCGGCGGGACGCTCACTTCTTTTTATGACGGAATGGGAATGGTTATAGATTCCCTGAAAAAATCCCTTGGCGAGAGACTGATGACAGGAACCAGGGTTATTGCTGTTGAGAAGAAAAATAAAGGCTATGCCCTTCAACTTTCCGGGGGCTCGGTTGTTGAGTCGGAGATAGTGGTTATTGCGTCTCCCGCATATTCTGCATCAGAGATGTTAAAGGGTTTTGATAAGCAACTTTCTTCTGTGGTAGCGGAGATATCGTACCCGGCTGTCTCGGTGGTATGTTTCGGATATAAGAAGGAGAGGATTTCTCATAAATTGAATGGTTTTGGTTTTCTAATCCCTTACAGGGAGCGCAGAAAAATTCTCGGCACTTTGTGGGACTCGAGCATATTTCTGAACAGGGCTCCGGAAGGCTATGTGCTTTTACGGAGCATGGTCGGCGGGGCGCGGGCCTCTGAGCTTGCAATGCAGGATGATAGCGGGCTGACAGATACGGTTGCGGAAGAATTGAAAAATATTATGGATATAAAGGCGCAGCCCGATTTTGTGCGAATATACAGACACGAAAAAGCGATTCCGCAGTATAATATAGGGCATAGCAACAGGCTCAGGACCATCGCCGGCATTCTTTTAAAGCACAGGGATTTATATTTGACAGGCAATGCATACAGGGGCATCAGTTTTAATGACTGTATTGAGAATTCATACAAGTTAGCGGAAAATATAATTGAAAAGGAGGGCGGGTAATGTTAAAAGAACAGGAGATAGCAGGGATTCTTGCAAGAGAGAACGAGGAGTACAAAAAACTTGGGGAAGAGCACAATAATTTTGAGAAAACTCTTGCGGAGTTGGACAAGAAAGTTTACCTTACTCAGGAAGAGGAGATAGAAAGAAAGCGGATTCAAAAATTAAAGCTCAGCAGAAAAGACAGGATGGCGGAGCTCGTAAGAGATTATAAGAAATCAACAGTGAATTAGACCTGAATTGAGCGATTCTATACTGTCATTCCGGCAGTCCGTAAGCCGGAATCCAGTGTTTTTAATGCCTCTGGATGCCGGATCAAGTCCGGCATGACAAATTAGAACCAGACAATAGAAAATGAAAGGAGTATTTCTTTATGAGAAGCAGGATTATAAAGGAAGGGCTGGAGCGTGTCCCGCACAGGGCTCTCCTTTTCGCAACAGGCATTCCTAAATCAGAGATGAAAAAACCGTTTATAGGAGTTGCAACAAGTTTCACTGATATTATTCCCGGTCACATCGGCATGAGAGATCTCGAAAGGTTTATAGAAAAAGGCATTCACACCGGAGGAGGTTATCCTTTCTTTTTCGGAATCCCCGGAATATGCGATGGAATTGCGATGGGGCACACAGGGATGCATTATTCACTTCCTTCGAGAGAACTTATCGCTGATATGGTTGAGTCAATCACGCAGGCCCATCAGCTTGACGGACTTGTGCTCCTCACAAATTGCGACAAGATAACTCCGGGAATGCTCATGGCTGCCGCAAGGATTAATATCCCTTCGATAGTTGTTACTGCAGGGCCTATGATTTCAGGACATCTTAAAGGAAAGAGATTGTCGCTTGTCAATGATACCTTTGAGGCAATAGGGAAATATAAGAAGGGACTGATAGATGAAAAGGAGCTTGAAGAACTCGAGGTATGTGCGTGTCCCGGAGCAGGTTCGTGCCAGGGCATGTATACCGCAAATACAATGGCGTGTGTTACAGAGGCGCTGGGCATGAGCCTTCCCGGATGCGCAACCGCCCTTGCAGTATCGGCAGAAAAGAGAAGGATGGCCTTTGCGAGTGGAGAGCGCATTGTGGAATTAATAAAGAAAAATATAACTCCGAGAAAGATATTGACGAGAAAGGCGTTCGAGAATGCGATAATGGTGGACCTCGCATTGGGAGGCTCGACAAACACGGTTCTTCATATCCCTGCGATAGCCCATGACGCAGGCGTAGAGCTTCCATTAGAGACCTTTGATAAATTAAGCAAAAAGACGCCTCACCTCTGCAATATGCTTCCCGGCGGTGAGCATTATCTCGAAGACCTTGACTGGGCAGGAGGGATTCCTGCTGTGATGAAAAGACTCCGCAGAAAGTTAAACGACAACGTTACTGTGAGCGGGAAAAGGATATATCAAATCGCCGACTCTGCTGCGATTACTAACGAACACGTCATAAGACCTGTAGAAAAGGCATATCACAGGGAAGGCGGGATTGCGATTCTCAGAGGCAACCTTGCGCCTGACGGGGCTGTTGTGAAGCAATCGGCTGTGAGCGAAAAGATGATGAGGTTCGAAGGCAAGGCAAAGGTCTATGATTCGGAAGAAGAAGGCATGAAGGCAATTCTTAACGGAAAGATAAAAGCAGGAGATATTGTTGTTATACGATATGAAGGCCCAAAGGGCGGCCCTGGAATGAGGGAGATGCTCTCTCCTACAGCGACAATTGCGGGGATGGGTCTGAGCGAATCTGTTGCATTGATAACAGATGGAAGGTTCTCAGGCGGAACAAGAGGCCCCTGCATAGGGCATATATCGCCTGAGGCGATGGAAGGCGGGGTGATTGCAATCCTTAAAGACGGCGATAAGATCAGTATAGATATTCCAAACAGGAAAATAGACGTTCTTCTTTCCGATAAAGAGATAAAAGACAGATTAAGCAGATGGAAACCTCCAAAGCCCAAGATTAGGACCGGCTATCTTTCAAGATACGCAAGGATGGTCAGCTCGGCAGGCAGCGGGGCGGTGATGAAGTAGGATTTTTTAATGATAATTGACAAATCTTTAAGCATTGTTATTTAATATAGCCGAGTCACCCGAAAAGAGTAAACTCCGCGCAAGCGGGGGGCACAAAGCCACCAGCCCACAGGGCCAGCGGAGGCTGCCGAAGTGGCTGGCAGGATGAATTAAAGCCTAACTCTTTTCGGAGTTGGGCTTTTTTAGTTTAGCATTACGAATGCCTTCTTTAGGGGAGGAGACTTAATGAACCTCATGTTTTACCGTCCTATAAGAATCATCTCTGCTATTGTCTTGTGCTTTTTCGTCTGGTCATTCGGAGGGGTATTTGATATCGCAGTAGCGATACAAAGCGATCAGCAGTCAGCTGTCAGCGATAAGCAACAAACCCAAAACAACCAACAGCCTAAGACGCAAAGGCCGGAAGAGAAGTTCCAAAAGGCGATAGAGGGAATAGG
>SCSY01000147.1 GCA_004298625.1 Nitrospirota bacterium
AGCCAGAAGGAGGGCATGGCAAATCCAAAAAATACGCTGACGGTTGTTATCTTGTCGTAAAGGGAATTCCTGCGTGTTGCGGAAGTAATCCCGACGGGTATTGCGATGATTAGTATGATGGCCAAAGAGAGTAGATTGATCATGAAGGTAACGAAAAGCCTGCGCTCGAGGAGGGGTTTTTTCTTGTCCCATATCTTTTCCATGACAGGCCGTCTGTCGGAAGAGAAGGACTCCCCGAAATCGAGCCTGGCAATCCTCTTCAGCCATATGCCGTATTGAACTATAATGGATTTATCGAGTCCGTAATATTTTTCCAGCTTCTCTCTCGCTTCAGGCGTTATCTTCGGGTTCAATTCAGTGAATATGTCGGTGGGTTTGCCCGGCGCGAGGTGGATGATGAAGAAAGAGATGAGCGTAATCCCGAACAGCGTGGGGATAAGTTCAAGAAGTCTCTTAAAAAGATAACTGATCATCTAATTAAAATCCTAATATTTGTCATTCTATCTTGTCCAGAATCTTTCCGAAGGATTCCCGACAAGCGGGAATGACAGTTTTTGTATTACATATGAACTCATAATAACTCATTTATGGCTCCATGCTGTGCCTCTGCTGATCTTTCGGCACATACCATTTATGAAGATTATACGTTATTCCTATGGGTGTGGTTTTAATGCCCCTAAATCTTGCATGCACTATAGGCGTTGAATCCGGCACGTATAGAAATATATAAGGCAATTCTTCCGCAAGTATCTCCTGTATCCTGAAGTATGCCTTTTTTCTTTCTCCGATGTTGAAGGTCCTCCGTCCTTTTTCGAGCAGTTCATCAACCTCAGGGTTGTTGTAGCTGACAAAATTAAACTCTTTCTCCCTGGTTTTGGACGAATGCCATATATCATACTGGTCAGGGTCAAGGCCGATGCTCCATCCTAAAATCACGGCCTCGAACCTCCGCTTGTCTACAAATTCGTTAATAAAAGTGGACCATTCGAGCGCCTTTATCTCCACTTTGATTCCTATTTTTGCAAGTCTCCATTGGATGATAGTCGCTGTATTCATCCTGAGCTTGTTGCCCATATTTGTCAGAATGGTGAATCTAAACGGCCTGCCGTCCTTGTCGAGAAGCCCGTCGCCGTTTGTGTCTTTCCATCCAGCCTCTTTCAGAAGCTCTTTTGCCTTCTCAGGATTGTAATCGTATTTTTTAACATTGAGATTATACGGCCATGTATTCGGCACATAAGGCCCTGTTGCCGGGCTGCCGAGTCCGAAGAGCACAACGTCCACGAGTTCCGGCTTGTCAATTGCATAGGCAACCGCCTGCCTTACGCGTTTGTCCTTAAAAAATGGGTGCTTGAGGTTGAAGCCCATATAAGTGTATGCGAATTGCGGATAGCGAAACTTTTGAAAGTTTGCCCTGAAAAAATCGTTCTCTGTTTGTTTGGTATATTGAATGGGCGTTAAGTCCATCATATCTATCCCGCCTGCCTGAAGTTCAAGGAACATGGTTGCGCGGTCAGGTATTATCCTGTAGATGTATTTGTTTATATACGGTCTGCCTTCAAAATAATCCTTGTTCGAATCGAGGACTATCTCCTGCCCCGACACCCATTTATTCAATTTATACATGCCGAGACCAACGGGATTTCTTGTAAGTTCGCTCTTGGTTATATCTTTTCCCTCAAGGAGATGCCTCGGCAGAACCACAAGAAAACCCCACGAGGTGAGCGCCGGGGCAAAGGGCTTTCCATATGTGACCCTGAACGTATGCCTGCCGACAACCTCGGCCTTTTTGACCTGTTTGAAATCTTCGCTGTATGCTGTAGGGGTTTTTTCGTCAATAATCGTTTTATAGCCGTACATAACATCATCCGCAGTGAACTCTGTCCCGTCAGTCCACCTCACGCCCTTTTTCAGATGGAAGGTTATGACAAGCCCGTCCTTCGATATTTCCCATGCTTCCGCAAGGTCTCCGACAACGCTGAGGTCAGTGTCGTATTTAACGAGCCCGTTAAAGATGAGTCCTGCAACCTCGTGGGACGACAGATCTCCCGCGAGAACAGGCAAAAGAACACTCGGCTCGCCGATGGAACCAACTATCAGCGCATCTCCATAAGCAGGCATATCGCTGCTGTTGTCCGAAGATGTTTTGGCTGTTATCTTGTCTGTTTTATTTCCGCAGGCCGAAACATTGCCCAGGATCAGAAAGATTACGAGAAGGCAGGATATCTTTTTAGTCAGAAGCATGAAGGTATTATACAAAAATAATGCACGGAGGGGGTTAATGCGGATTTTTTTGCCCGCATGTTCTTGACAACATCTTTCAAATTTGATTATATTATTAGGTTCTGTGAAGTTTCCTGCAGCGCCTTTGCCAGCCTGCACTTGCTTTACCAATCGAGGTAAAAAATAAGTTGGAAGCTTTCGCATAGTAAGCCCTGTTGGAAGCCGCGGCTTTAATGGGGCAAATGTGAACGGGAAATCTTGCGCGTTTAACGTATAAATTTAACAAGTCGGGAGGAGGTAGTTATGGCGGAAAAAAAGTCTAAGACAGACGTATCGGCAAGGGCTGAGTCAAAAAGCAGGGCAGCCTGCTGCAGCAACTGCGGTAAAAAGGTCGAGGTTGTTCTGGCTGTTTCAGCGTCAGGAAAAAAGAGAATGAGACGCCTGTGCTGCGAAGGATAATCTTTGCTGTCTCCTGCGGCGCTGCATAGTTTTTGCCGCAGGAGACGCTTCCAAAGCATACCCTTAATCACCGGCAAATACTTCAGCGATACTCTTTCAGATACTTCCCTGTATATGATTCCCTGACCCGGGTTATCTGCTCAGGCGTTCCTTCAAATATAATCCTTCCGCCTTTGTCCCCGCCCTCCGGTCCTAAATCAATAATCCAGTCGGACGCCCGGATAACATCGAGATTATGCTCTATCACAAGGACTGTATTGCCTGCGTCAACAAGCCTTTGCAGGACGCTCAGCAATGCCTTCACATCAATAAAATGAAGTCCCACTGTCGGTTCATCGAGGATATACAGACAGCCCTTACCCCCCCATCCCCCCCTTGACAAGGGGGGGCGAAGGGGGGTGGTTAGTTCGTTGCATATCTTGAGCCTCTGGGCCTCTCCTCCTGAGAATGTTGTTGCAGGCTGCCCCAGTCTTATATAACCAAGCCCTATATCCTTCATCAGGGAGAACTTGCCATGTAATTGCGGCGCATCAGAGAAAAAATCCGATGCCTCGTCAACTGTCATACTTAAGACCTCATTTATATTTTTGCCACGGTAGGCGACCCTCAAGGCCTCGGGTTTGTATCTTTTCCCATTGCATTCCTCGCATTTTATGTAGAGGTCTTCAAAAAAATACATCTCCATCTTTTGATAACCCTCTCCCTTGCATGCCTCGCACCTTCCTCCCGCAACATTGAATGAGAAAAATCCTGGCGTGTAGCCGTATGCCATTGCCTCATGTTGCCCGGCAAAGATTTTTCTTATAGGGTCGAATATCTTGAGATACGTGACGGCGTTTGAGCGCGGGCTTCTTCCTATCGGCGACTGGTCAATCAGCTTGACATTCCTG
>SCSY01000148.1 GCA_004298625.1 Nitrospirota bacterium
GATTTTGATAGTACCTTATCCAATGCCTTTGCTTTAAATCCAGCCTTCATTAATTCTTGCACTAATAGATCTTGCAGGATGTCTTTAACTGGCACGTATTCAGTTTCCTTATAGGTTAAGCCGAATTTCCAGGGACCTTGAAGTGCGACAAAACTTTCGCTTTTCGGATTTCCTCCTTCTACCCAGGCCCGTTTGTCCTCAAATTTTGCAACACCCAACGAAAATTTTTCTAGTGTAGAGGCATTAGATAAGCGTGCAGCATCTGCTTGATAAGCTACGTAAAGAGAACGCGTGCACCCGCTTAAAATCGTGACAATAACTAACCCGATTAGCACTAATAACTTTTTCATTATGCTTCCTCCTTTATTTATTGTGGCTCAGGCAGTCGCTGTATTCCCTTTATCTCAGTTTTCAACGAGAAGCGTAACCCGCTGGAGCAACCAGCAGAAACTGAAAACGTGCCCCGCTTATTGCCAGTCGGATTGATGCTGGCGTTATGCCCTAAGTTTTTCACTGTTAATTTCTCTTCTTATGAATCGAAAAAAATATTTGATGTATTTAACAGTATTAATCACAATAAATATCGGGCCGGCAAAGAGGCCCCAGACTGTCCATATCCCAAAGACAAGATTCCACAAAGTAGATTGTAGAACAACCTTGGACATACATCGTTTACATAAATTTTTCCTGTAAACGCCTTCGCCTTTAACATACCAATAGAAAGCGCAATGTTGAACTCTGGTAGTGTTATGACAGCGATCGCACAGATCAGAACCCAGCTGTAAGTTGGTTTTGAACCAATCTTGCTGTTTCATCTGTAATTAGTCATTGCCGATGCCCAGTCCCGTTATTTTTCCTATTATTATATTTTATTGCTAGCATAACTCCTTGATAATTAATTTAAAAACTGGCGGGAGCGTGTGGGAATCGAACCCACCCTTCCAGTTTGTGGCCGGAAACACCGGCTTTGAAGGCCGGGAGGGACACCAGAACCCTATGCGCTCCCAATGTTCAGATGATACTGCATTTGCAGCTCCGTCTGCAAGTCGCAAGAGAGGCTATTTGAAGCTGCTTATTACGAGGTCGGCGATTATGGCGGCGATTGACAGCAGAAAGATAAGCGCATAGTTGATGTCTTCGAGAGATGATTTTATTGAAGAAAGCAGATAGAGGACAACCTCCCTGTCCTCCTCGGAAAGGCACGCGTTTGCCTTAACCTTTTCTATCAACCGGAATTTGTCTATTGCCCTTTTCCTTTTTTTTGTGATCATGTACCGGTAGAAGAAAAAGAATATATATCCGACTATGCCTATATACCAGACAGGTCTTATCCATCCCGGTTCAAGGTGCTGGAAGACTATTATCGCCCTGAACGCTACGGCAGAGACAAGTCCGAGGATAAAAAAACCATAGATTATATATTTCGGAAGTATATGAGGCTTTTGGCTGTCTGACGGCATAATAGATTATATCACGGCTGGTTCATATCAGAAGGATATAATCTGCCATGCCCGTTTCAATTTTTTCATCTTCGTACGAAACCACTACGCTCGCAGCCGAAAGCGGTTCCGGCAGTTTCCTTCTCACCCTTTCGGGTATCCCCAGACCATATTCGATATGCCCCCTGCCTGCAATGCCAATAAACGGCCGGCCCGCGGTCCCTGCGGCAAGCTGGTGCGCTATGGTTTCAGCCATCATCTCGTCTTTGAGCGACTGTGCAAGGATGAAATTCTCTTCTGTTATTTCATCATGGGGATGTTTTTTATAAATGCCGCTCAAGGCCTCCCTGTATCTTTTACCGCAATTTTTTATTTTTTCCTCATCCAGGCGAAAACATTCGAGTTCCCTTTTATCCAGGCCGTGTTTTGCGACAGCCGAGGCAATACTCCTCGGTATGTTCAGGCCGAATACCTTGAGCCTGTTCTTTACGGCAATCTCAATAATCTTTATATAGTGATTTAAATCAAAACCCTCGGGTCCCATGGCATAGAGACTTGACAGTTGTTCGAACGGTATAGCCCCCGCAATGTAGTAATCGAGCATTTCCTGCTGAAGGACATTAAACATCTCAAGGCCTATGGCCGGTTTAAAACCCTCGTTTATGAGTCTTAAAATTAGATCTGCCTGGAATGCCGATACTTCCGGAATCTGATGAAATTCTCCGATATAAATAATCCCCTTGAATTTCAGCGCCCCGCAAAAGACATCAAATTCCACGACAGAGCCTGTCTCTGAATTCAGAATCCTGTGGTTCAATCTTTTCCGCCCTTTATGCCCATGACAAGCATTTTATTTCTTATCTCTTTAATCCTGTCCCTTATCTTTGCCGCCAGCTCAAATTCAAGTTTCTTTGCAGCCTCCTTCATCTCCTCTTCAAGTTTTTTAAGCGCAGCATCGTCATACCCGTATCCAGCCTTTTCCTCCGCAACAACCGGAACCGTCCAGTAATCCGATTCGTATATCGAGCTTAATATATCTTTTATGTTGCTTTTTACGGATTCAGGAGTGATGGCCATCTCCTTATTATATCTTTCCTGTATCCTTCTTCTCCTCTCGGTTTCAGACAAGGCCTTCTGTATCGAACCCGTAATATTGTCCGCGTAAAGGATGACCTCTCCGTTTATATTGCGCGCTGCGCGTCCTGCCGTCTGTATCAAAGAGCGTTCCGAACGGAGGAAGCCTTCCTTGTCGGCGTCGAATATGGCAACCAAAGAAACTTCCGGGAGGTCGAGCCCCTCTCTTAGAAGGTTTACTCCGATCAACACATCGAATTCCCCGAGCCTGAGGGCTCTTATTATCCCCACCCTTTCAAGCGTGTTTACCCCGGAATGCAAATACCTTACCCTTATTCCAAGATTGGCATAATAATCCGTCAGGTCCTCAGCCATCTTCTTTGTGAGCGTCGTGACGAGGACACGCTCATTTCTCTCAGCCCGGCTTCTGATTTCAACGAGGAGATCATCCACCTGTGATGCAATAGGCCGGACCGTCATCTTCGGATCTATGAGCCCTGTCGGCCTGATAATCTGCTCGACAACCCTGCCTGCTGATTTTTCAAGCTCATAAGGCCCCGGCGTGGCGGATATATATATAGCCTGTTTGACTCTGTGTTCAAACTCCCCGAATCTCAAAGGCCTGTTGTCCAATGCCGATGGAAGCCTGAAGCCGTAATTAATGAGCGTCTGCTTTCTTGAACGGTCGCCCTCGTACATGCCGCCTATCTGAGGCACAGTTGCGTGAGACTCATCTATTACAATGAGAAAATCCTCCGGGAAATAATCAATCAATGTGTATGAAGGCTCGCCTGCCGTGCGCCCACTCAGATGCCTTGAATAGTTTTCGATGCCGTGACAGTAGCCGAATTCCTTAAGCATCTCGAGGTCAAACCTTGTCTTTTGTTCTATCCTCTGAGCCTCGATAGCCTGCCCCTGTTTTAGAAAAAATTCTACCCTTTCTTTCATCTCATCTTCTATTTTTTTAAATGCAGGTTCGAGCCTTTCCCTCGGCGTTATCCAGTGGCTGTTTGGGAATAATGCGATCTTATCAAGCCTTCTGATTTTCCCTCCCGTCAGCGGATCAAATTCGGCGATTGCATCTATGTCGTTTCCAAAAAACTCAACTCTCAGGCCCTTATCCATGGAGAAGGAAGGGAAGACCTCGACAATATCCCCCCGCACCCTGAATGAACCCCTTCTGAAATCAATATCAGAGCGGTTATACTGCATATCTACGAGCCTCTTCAATATCTCATCCCTCTCCGTATGCATGCCCTCCTC
>SCSY01000149.1 GCA_004298625.1 Nitrospirota bacterium
TTGTTTCCTTTTCAGAGATTACAGCACTCCTTCATAATCGGGGGCTGGCTTGGACACACGTTCGACCGAGAAAAGGAAAGGCAGTCCAATGAGAACATGCGCTTAAAGATCGAAAACTTCAAAGAACGTGTTATGGCATTTGTTGATCACTCAGACCCAGATGTCGTAAGTAAGGTAGGACATTACATTGCAGCTTTAGACGCGCAGATCGAAGTGTGCAAAAGGACTGATGAGATGTTGCGTTCTTTTTTCCCTCGAGGCGGACAACGTAGTTGAAGGTACTTGGAAATAAGCCATTAGCGAATGGCATTAGAGTATGGCATACCACTGGATGCGCAAAACGATGCGCACTGGTGAACTCAGGCGGTAACTCTGAGAAATTAAATGAAGACAATATAAAAGAAATAAAGAGGGACACATGACATTCTTTTTAAAATCTAACTTCCCTCTCCTCTTATCCCCCCCTCAAAAAAGGCAAGCAGCATGGCAGTGCAAAAGTGCGGAAATAAAATAGCTGCCTTGACCTTTATCTTGCCCTCTTGATAAACTGAGCTATATAAAGGAGGTGTCGAAGCCATGGCAAAAACCCTTGCAAAAGTTAAAGACCATGCTCATGTGAGCACAAAGCTTCACCGCCACTTAAAGAAGCAGGGACACACAGATGTTACCCTGAAGGATATACAACGGAGTCTGTCAGGTATTGGTGTTTCCCTATCCAAGAGGGTAATAGAGGAAAGAGAAAAACGATAGCAGATGAAGAAGGACTTGATACCATAACCCCGCAGGATTAATCCGGGACACATCACGGCTTATAATATTTTTTCTTCTTTTTTAAATACTCCTGTTCAACTTTGCCTTCGGGATAATCATGCGGATATTTATAGCCTTCGCCGTGCCCGAGTTTTTCTGCGCCGGGATAATTACTGCCTTTTAGATGGTCGGGAACTTCCATTGTTTCTTCCGATGCTATATCCTTAAGGGCTTCTTCTATTGCCATGTAGGCTGTGTTGCCCTTTGGTGCATTGGTTATATAAATGACTGCCTCTGCCAGAGGAATTCGCGCCTCAGGCATGCCGACAAACTCTATTGCCTTTAAAGCAGATATGGCAAGGACTAATGCCATCGGGTCTTTAAGCCCTACATCCTCTGCCGCGCAGATGACAACGCGCCTTGCTATGAAGCGGGGGTCTTCCCCTGCATAGAGCATCTTTGCAAGGTAATATATTGCTGCGTCAGGGTCAGAGCCACGCATACTTTTTATAAATGCCGAGATTGTGTCATAATGCTGGTCGCCTTTTTTATCATAGACAACTGCCTTTTTCTGGATGGATTCCTCTGCTGTCTCTTTGGTAATTACTATTTCTCCTTTTTCATCCGGCTGGGTTGTAAGGACCGCTATTTCCAATGCAGAGAGCGCCTTTCTTGCATCTCCGTCCGACATCTTTGCTATATGCTCAAGGCCGCCTTCTTTTGCAATAATCTTTAAGCTGCCGAGCCCTCTTTCTTTATCAGCCAGGGCATTTTTTAAGATTAAAAGAAGGCCTTCACGGGAAAGAGGCTTCAGCTCAAATACCTGGCTTCTTGAAAGCAATGCCGAGTTAACGTAAAAAAAAGGGTTTTCCACAGTTGCTGCTATCAAGGTTATATTCCCTTCTTCAACATCAGGCAGAAGCGCATCCTGCTGAAGCTTATTGAACCTGTGGATTTCATCGAGAAATAATATTGTTCTTCCGCCTGAGGATTTTTGAGCCCGCGCTTTTTTGATAACTTTTCTTATTTCTTCAAGCCCGGCTGTGGCAGCATTAAGCCATTCAAAATAAGCGTTTGTTTTATTTGCAATAACCCTTGCTAGGGCAGTCTTGCCTGTTCCGGGCGGCCCGTAAAGGATTATGGAGGTTATCCTGTCAGCCTCTATGGCCCTTCTTAAGAGTTTCCCCTGTCCCAGAATATGCTCCTGTCCGACGTACTCCTCAATTGTCTTTGGAGACATCCGGTAAGCAAGGGGGTCTTTCCCGCTTCCGCGGGCCTCTGATATTTCTTCAGGTTTATTGAACAGATCCATAAATAGCGCTCACTTTTTTATATCTTTAAGGCTTTTGAGCGTTGCCTTAAGAAGCTCCGATGGTTCGGGCTTGCATACAGGACAATATAGCTCCCCCAGATCCAGGAGGCATACATGCCCTCATTCAGGGCAACAGACACATTTGTCCAAAGGTTCTTTACAAACAGGGCATATTTCCATGATGGTTAAATTATATCATTTTATATAGGCATTAGCCTGAAACGGCACTGGATTGCCGTATAAAAAACCTGATAATTTTAATTAGACGTTGACAGGGAGTTTCTTCTTATTTAATATTTTAACAGGGGATCGAAATGGGTTTTAAGGAAGCAAAAAACTACATCAGCGAATTACACAAAAAACAGGATGACCCATATCTCTGGCCTGATTATCTTACCGGGCTTCCTGACAAAAATGCGATAGTACAAAAGATAAGGGAGATCTATGACCAGCTCGGGAAAGAGAGCATTGCCATTATAAGGATTGCGGGTATCCAGCCATATCTTATTAAATACGGCCCTGACAAACATGCCCAGATAATCCAGTGGGCTGCGGGCATACTAAAGACAACGGCAGATAAACATAAGGGTTTTGTAGGCGCCTGCTGTACTCATGACTTTGTTGCCGTATGTAATACAAAAAACCTTGGAAGTTTCATAAACGAGGCATCAAGGCTTTTTGAAAAGAAGGCGTTGACGTTCTATAACAAGGAAGATTTGAAAAAAGGCAATGTGCTGTCTTTTATGAGAGAAGGCAGGAAGATAGACATCGGCTTTATGAAGTTTATTGTCTGCAGCATAAGCGACAAGGCACAAGTGCCAAAAGATAAAATACTGCCTCATATCGGCAAGCTCTGCCTTGAAATCGAGAAGGGCCAATATCCTTAAGTCAGGCAACTCCGGAAGGTGCAAGTCCTGATTCAACGCAATCCATAAAACGCTGCTTATTTATTACTGAATATCTTTCCTCGCACCAGATATGTCCTGTCTGAGGTGATTTCCCTGAAGGCAGGGTAGTCCTTGCTTTTGTGCATGCAAAGCAGTGTCCTGTTTTTCACGGATAGCTGAACTTCTTAATCCGGCGATTCTTTCAGCGTACATTATTTATAATCCTCCCTATTTCTTCAGATATTTCATCTGAAGATTTGCCTTAATAATCGCTTCCAGTTCTGCCCTCACAGGCAGGATTTTCTTGATTTCAGAAAAAATATACTCACCATCCTTTGATTTTGCGCTTAATTTTTTAGCATTTTTATCAAATGCAATCAGATAGGCTTTCATATCCGTGACATCCTTTTTTGTCGAAATAGGCCCGTGCCCAGGGATGATTGTCGCAACATCCATCTTCATAATGTAATCGAGAACCCTGCCCCAGCTTTTTATATCTCCATCCGCTATATATGGATGATAATTTGTAAAAAGGACGTCTCCCGCAAATAATATCTTTTTATCAGGCAAATAAACGAGTATGCTCCCGCCTGTATGAGACGGCCCGGCATAAATAAGCTCAATTTTCTGTTCGCCTAAATCTATCCCTAATTTGTCATTGAAAGATAGTTGAGGATAAGCAATCTTTGTCCCTTCCATATCTTTTTCAGAAAGACCATAGGCAGATGCATTTTTTAATGTTGCCTCTCCGCTTTTCTGTA
>SCSY01000150.1 GCA_004298625.1 Nitrospirota bacterium
TGCTCTATGTGCCATCCGTTCTTTACAGGAAAACAGAAGATGCTGGATGCGGAGGGAAGAGTAGAGAAGTTTAAGAAGAAGTACGCAAAGAAGACTACTACGAAGAAGTAGATACGCTCGCAATAAAAGTCGTTAGTTCATTTTGAGGACTAACGGCTTTTTTATTGATTATGGGTGGTATGCAGAAAAAGCACAGTATTTTTGCTCATTCTCGGTCGAAGCGACCTCCGAGGTATTTTGCCTCTTTACACAACTGCTGTATGGATATTGGCAAAATAAAACCGCAAAAATACCATGCTCTTTCTGCATAAATAAGAAAAGCGGAGAATTTAAAGTATGAAAAACATAGGCGGACAGGCAGTAATAGAAGGCGTAATGATGAAGGCCCCGAAAGGCTGGACCGTGGCGGTCAGGGACCTGAAGGGGGATATCCATGTTAAGAGAGAGGATCTGCTTGAGCTTCCAAAACCTTTAAGATTGCCTATGCTGCGGGGAGTTGTGGCCTTATTTCATGCAATGTATCTCGGCATAAAGGCAATCGAGTTTTCAGCAAGCAAGGCATATAACGAGGATGAAAAGCCGATGAACCCCTTTGTTATTACCCTTACCATTGGTTTTGCATTTATTCTCGGCGTAGGGCTTTTTATATTACTCCCTTTATATGCAACAAAGCTCCTCGGTTTTATATTTACTTTTGTTTCAGGGAATTCGTTTGCCTTTAATATTGTTGACGGAATAATCAGGGTTTTTGTGTTTATGGGTTATGTTACGGCAATCGGGCTCTGGAAAGAGATGAGGAGGATATTTGAATACCATGGAGCAGAGCATAAGGTCATACATGCCTATGAGGCAGGGGAGGAACTGATTGTAGATAACGTAAAGCGTTTCAGCCCCCTGCATCCGAGATGCGGCACGAGTTTCCTTCTGTTAGTTATGATTACGAGCATTTTTGTGTTTTCTTTTATCCCGCAGGCATGGCCGTTTATTTACAAGTTCCTTTCAAGGCTTGTTCTTATTCCTCTGATAGCCGGTCTTTCGTATGAGCTCCTGAGGTTTTCATCGAGGATGAAGGACAATCCTGTTGTGAATCTTATGATTATGCCGGGACTACTTTTGCAGAAACTCACAACCAGCGAGCCCGATGACAGGCAGATAGAGGTTGCGATAACGGCGCTGAAAGAGGCGCTGAAATTCGAGGTAAAAAATGCTTCTTGAAAAACTTCATACAATAGAAGAAAGATATGAAAAACTGACAGGCATGATGGTAGACCCGAAGGTCTTATCTGCGCCGCAGGAGTATCAGAAATATTCCAAAGAACAGGCCGATCTGCAGCCATTGGTTGATAAAATCCGTGAATACCTGAGACTGTTGTCGGATATGGAGGGCGCAGAGGAGATACTGAAAACCAGTGATAATGAGATGAGGGAGCTTGCACAGATAGAACTGAATGAGCTCAAGGAGAAAAAGCCGAAGGTTGAAGAAGAACTCAGGGTAATGCTTCTGCCCAAAGACCCGAGGGATGAAAAGGGTGTTATTCTTGAGATAAGGGCCGGCACAGGCGGAGACGAAGCATCTCTCTTTGCCGCAAATCTTTTCAGGATGTATTCTAAATATGCGGAGACCAAGAGATGGAAAATTGACGTGATAGATTCCAGCCCGACAGGTCTTGGCGGATTAAAAGAGATAATAGCGAATATTACCGGCAAGGGCGCCTACAGCAGGCTTAAGTATGAAAGTGGGGTCCATAGGGTGCAGAGAGTGCCGGTAACAGAGGGTTCGGGAAGGATTCACACATCTGCAGCAACAGTCGCTGTCTTGCCTGAGGCTGAAGATGTTGATATTAAGGTGGAGGAAAAAGACCTGAGGATCGATACGTTCTGCTCATCAGGAGCAGGCGGGCAGAGCGTAAATACCACCTATTCGGCGGTAAGGATTACCCATATCCCCACAGGCGTGGTAGTGCAGTGCCAGGACGAGAGGTCCCAGTTGAAGAACAGGGAAAAGGCAATGAAGGTTTTGCGTTCAAGGCTTCTTGATCTTGAGATAGAGAGAAAAGATAAAGAACGCGCTGCCGACAGGAAGACCCAGGTCGGCACAGGCGACAGGAGCGAGAGGATAAGGACCTACAATTTCCCCCAGAACAGGATGACCGACCACAGGATAGGGCTTACACTTTACAGGCTTGAAAACATCCTTGAAGGCAATATTGACGAGATAATAGATAACCTTATTGCGCATTATCAGGCGGAGAAACTGAAAGAGTTATAAAAAACTCGCGGGCGCGGCTAAACGTGTTTAAATTCCTTCTCTATTCTCTCCGAGAGAAACATTTTAAGAAGAGATTGATATGGAACATCACGCTTGTTAGCCAAAAGCTTTAACTCTTCAAGCATCGCTTCAGGAAGACGCAAAGATATTGTTTTAAGCGAGGGCTTGAGTTTTGGCAGAACCATTCTTTTCGCTTTTCCCCATTCTATATATTCGGTAGAATCAGCCTTTGACCAGAATTCCTGTTCCTCAACTTCAGTTTTAAATTTAGGGATTTTCTTTTTCATGATGTTTCGTATAACCTCCTTTCCTTTCTGTTCATATCTCTTGCAGAAATTACCCTGATAAGATTTTTTCTTATAGTAAACGCCGTAAATAAATGCCGTCCCGCATCTGTACGGCCAAGCGCAAAATAACGCGGCTCCTCTTGTGCATGTTGAACATCATGCGCTGCAATGAGGGGGATATTAAAGAAAATCTGTTCGCATTCTACGGCTGAAACTTTGTGTTTTTCCCAGCTTTTTAAAATATTCCCTTTATCCCAGTCAAACCCCTCGCATTCGGCTAAGCCCTGATAAATATCCATTTATTTCAGTATATGTCTATAATATACAATTCGTCAAGGGTTAGTTCCGTTTGTAGAGGGTTTGCCGGTAGTTTATTCCCTTCGATTCATATTCAATAATTAGCTGGCCGTCGCTATTGAGGCGCCCTTTGCCTTTTCGTGCCGAGAGACGCAGGTTATTGTCCTTAAATTCCCAGGTGCCTTTCTCGCTTCCCCATGTATAGCTCTTATCGATATTGAGCTTGAGCCATGGCCAGGTACGGCAGGACCGCCCGGTAAAGGGCCCTCCGTAGACTGATTGGCAGAACCAAACGCCTGCGAGAGAATCAGATGTTTGGGCATCGGTTGCAGAAGCCTGCGCAGGCATGGACATATAGATCAGCGAGAGGCCGGCAATAAATCCAGCCAGACCTTTCCATGGTAATTTTTTCATTTGGTTATTCCTCTTCTTTTCCAGCGTTCATCTAGCATCTGACGTAAAGCTGAGCCAGAGCGGGCGTCCTTTCCCGCCGATTGGCTCCAGCGGCTGGTTAGAACTCTTCATCGGGAAATGCCTCCTGCAACAATTCTGGCGCTTTAGCAAATAGCAACATTTCCAAGGTATAGAGATTTGTACCAAGGAATTGAGCCGAGGAAGAAAGAACCTCATTGTACTCCCGGTAGAAATCCTTTTCTCGTGCGATGGCCCAACCACGAACGGAGGCATATCGAAGAATCATCCTGCTCCCCAAACTTATGAGCTTGTTTTGGCCAGGGAGGAGTGGAAATTTCATGGGGAGATTTACTGGACCCGTGATTTGCAGACAGTTCAGAGATACGGCGACTCGTGCATCGTAGATGGCGTATTCGTTGGGGTACCGAATGCACAAAGCCTTCGACCAAGAGGCAATACCACGGAAGCCTCTTGCTATAAGAGATTCTGGTGTATCGAGGGCGTAAATCCGAATATTTTCTCGGGTATTTCTTTTAATACCGCCCCACTTGACGATATAATACTCAGTTATTTCCTGCTTTATGCGGTCGTCGGCAGTAGCGTACAGGTTACTCAACTGGAGTTTCAAGGCCACGTTCTGTGCATACGCATTCCCTCTCGGTAAGGCAATGCCCGTTGGTAAGAAGCTCGGGTTAACGTGCCACGGATACCAATCATTTACTTCAGTGAGATTTGCATTTCCGAGAGCAAGTATGGCTTCCCGTAAAGTCATCGGTTCTTCTTCCTCATGGTTCTAACGTATAATATACGAAATTCGTTTTTTCCGATAATTGAAAACAATATAGCATAAAACAGACAATTAAGAAAAATAAAAAGCAATAAAACCAAAGCGGCAAATTATGTGGCATTTCATTTTTTGTAGTAATGTGGACAAAAAGCGAAATGGCGGGAAATGTGGGAGACTGTCCAATGATACAAAAGAAACTCTTCGCTTCACGCCAGGCAATAAAAATGTTCTTGCAAAATAGAAATTAAATTTCTACAATACAAACATGCGGTTTGTTAGACGTGAGCTGTCAGACAAATTACATAAATATCTTAAACTGTTTCCTGTTGTTGCCGTCATAGGGCCGCGCCAGGCAGGCAAGACTACATTTGCACAAATGGAATTGCCGGACTGGCGGTATTTTGATCTTGAAAAACCCTCTGATTTTGGAAGAATATCATCAGACAGGGAGTTCTTCCTAAGTCAATACGGCGAAAAATGCATTATTGACGAGGCGCAGACCCTTCCTGAGCTTTTCCCTGCCTTAAGAAGCCATATAGACAGGGCACGACAAAAGAAGGGACGTATTGTCCTGTTGGGTTCTGTCAATCCGCTCCTTGTAAAAAGCATTTCCGAATCGCTTTCGGGAAGGATAGGATTCATAGAGCTTAGCCCTTTTAATTTTCACGAGGCAAAATCGTCCTATAAGATTGAATTTGAGGAATTCTGGCTTAAAGGCGGTTATCCTGAGCCGCTTCAATGGGCATACAAAGATCATTCTTCATGGCTGGAACAGTACATAAAAACATTTGTAGAAAGGGATGTTTTTAGAACATTAAAGACAACTCTCACGCCTCAGAAACAGATGCAGTTGCTAACTATGCTGGCGCACAGTCACGGAAGGCTTTGGAATGCTTCTCACATTGCTTCTGCTTTTGGGATAAGCTACCACACAGTAAACCACTATATTGAACTTATGGAGAACTATTTCCTTGTGCGAAGACTTATTCCCTATCATAAGAACGTAGGGAAGCGTCTGGTAAAAAGTCTCAAGTTTTATTTCAGGGACACAGGGTTGCTTCATTTTATGCTGAACATCTCCAACCTTGAGAATCTGAGGACATCCCATTACAGAGGGTTCAGTTTCGAGGGGTTTATTATAGAGCAGTTAATTCGCAAATATTCTCTTACAGCGCAGAATCCGCCGGCTTTCTATTTCTACAGAACGGCTCAGGGAGATGAGATTGACCTGCTGGTACAGGATGGCCGTCGGCTTGCTGCTTATGAAATTAAGACAGCGACATCAATTGAACCGTCAGATATAAGAGATTTTCAGAGGGCGATGGAACAGCTTAAATTAGACAAAGGAATTGTTGTGTACTTTGGCAAGGAAAATTTCAAACTCAGCCGGGAGATAGAAATAAGGTCTGCCGAAACTCTCCTTGCCTCCTAACCTAACAAAATTATACCCCCTATATTTTAAATGCTATAGTAATAGAGACTATGACCGCTCTCGATAAAATAAAAGAGATAACAGTCTTTCTCCAGGGATGCGACGTTGAAGATGCGCATAAAGAGTCCGAGATTATCCTCCGCCACTGCCTCGGCATAGATAAGGCAGCGCTCTATAGGGACAATCCTGTTCTCTCAGAAGAAAATGTAAAGGATATGGATGCCATTCTTCAGCGCAGGGCTAAGAGGGAACCTTTGCAATATATTCTTGGTTATGTCGAATTCTACGGCTTGAAGATAAAGGTCGGCAAGGGCGTTCTCATCCCGAGGCCGGAGACGGAGTTTTTGGTTGAAGAAATCTTAAAGGCTCTCAACTCTCAGCTCCCAGCTCTCAGCAAAAAAGAGTTAAGAATCCTCGACCTCTGCACGGGAAGCGGATGCCTTGCTCTGGCGCTCGCAAAAAATTTTCCTGATGCAAAAGTCTACGGAACAGACATTTCGGCAACAGCTATAAGATATGCAAAGGAAAACGCGGAGCTTAACGGCATAAGTAATGCGGTTTTTCTGAAGGGCTCGCTATATGAGCCGCTAAAGCAATTAATATCAGAGACGTCTCTTAAGTTCGATGTTATAGTCTCCAATCCTCCTTATATAAGGAGCAATGACATCCCTGACCTTCAGCCTGAGATAAGCAGGTGGGAGCCTAAAAACGCCCTCGACGGGGGCGAAGACGGGCTAAGATATTACAGGGACATACTTTCGGAAGCGCGGAAATATCTGATGCCGGACGGAATTATATTCCTCGAAGCAGGCGAGGGCCAGGCTGGAGATGTATCCGGGATTGCATGCTCTAATCATTTCAGGCGGGTCTCTGTTATAAAAGATTATGCCGGAATAGACAGGCTCCTCACGATAGCTCGCTAATGAGGGTTATTTTAAAACGCATTATTCCTGATACCCCTCTCCCCTCCCCTCCCCCTCAAGGGGGGAGGGGAGGGGTGGGGGTGTAAATATTCCTCTCCTCATATTTGTATCCGAAACAAAAATATGGTATTAAGTAAGTAGGCGCATGATGAAAGCAAACCTGATTCCAAATTCAACTCGCGGCGTGGTTATTATGGCGGCCCTGATATTTCTGGGGGAAGCGGCTTTTATCTTTTCCCTATCATTTTTGCCGCACATATCATTTTTCACGGCAGGCATTATTAATGCGCTGTTGCTTGCTGTTATTATCCTGACTGCCTTATATCTGCTTTCGAGAGGCGCTTATCAGAAGGTCAATAAAAGGATGCATCTTATTGATAAGGCGCTGGGATACAGCAATGAAGCTGTGCTAATTACGGATGCTGCCGCTAATATCGAATATGTAAATCCGGCCTTTTGTTCTATAACAGGGTATAAAAAAGAAGAAGTCCTGGGCAGGAACCCGAGCATCATGAAATCAGGCCGCCATGACGTGAAATTTTATAAGGAGATGTGGGAATCCCTGAACAAGACCGGCCAATGGCAGGGCGAGGTCTGGGACAGGCGCAAAAACGGAGACATCTATCCCAAATGGCTCTCTATCAACACTATAAAAGCAAAAGGTGAACCCGTCAAATACGTGGGTGTTTTTAGCGATATGACAAACATAAAACAGACCGAGGAATACCTTGATCATCTGATGCATTATGACGCCCTGACCAATGTGCCTAACAGCATCTTGTTCCGCGAGCGGTTAAAGCAGGCAATGCTTCACGCAGGCCGCTCTAAAAAAAATATGGGCATTATGGCGATTAATTTAAGCAATTTCAAATATGTCAATGATACCTTCGGGTATCTTGCCGGAGATCAGATACTCAGGGATGCAGCACAGAGATTGGTGCAGGCCGTGAGCAGGCATGACACCGTGGCCCGTCAGGGCGGCGATAAATTTTCAGTGCTTCTGACGGAACTAACTGACCGCGGAGCTGCCGCAGCAACGGCCAAAAAAATAGTTGATGCCATAGCCGTTTCTTTTAAATTCAAGGGGCATGAGGTCTATTTGAAGGCAAACATCGGCATCGCGATTTACATGTCAGGCACAGATACAGTTGATGATTTGCTGAGGAATGCGGATATCGCCATGTATCGCGCCAAGGAAATGGAGGACAATAGATTTCAATTCTACGATCCTGCAATGGGCAACACGTCTTTTGAGAGGCTCAGCATAGAGGCAAATCTGCGGCAGGCCCTTGAGCAGGAAGGGCTTGTTTTATATTATCAGCCCAATGTGGATTTGCGCACAGGGCGGATATTCGGGATGGAGGCGCTTGTGAGAAGGCAGGAGCATAACTGGCTGGCTCAGCCTGCTTCTTTTATTAAAATAGCAGAGGAATCCGGACTGATTATTCCCATAATAAAATGGACGCTTCAAACAGCCTGCAAACAGGCAAAACGCTGGATTGATGAAGGGCTTCCCCCCTTGCGTCTTGCAGTCAATATAGCTGCAACGCAGTTCCGGGAGCAAGGCCTGCTGCATCTGGTGAAAGACGTATTGGCCGAATCTTCACTGGACCCGCGGTATCTTGAGCTTGAGATAACTGAAAAGGCTCTCATGCAGGACTCGGCAGCGGCAATCAGGATGATGAACGAAATGAAAGATATGGGGATATATCTTACGATTGATGATTTCGGCACAGGATATTCCTCTTTAAGCTACCTCAAGAAATTGCCTGTAAACAAATTAAAAATTGACATATCATTTATCAGGGAGATGACGACGGATCCGAACAGCGCTCTAATCGTAAAGGCAATCATAGACCTGGCCCATACGCTTAATCTAACGGTTTTAGCCGAAGGCGTTGAGAAAAAAGAGCAGGTGTCTTTCCTGGTCGAAAATAATTGTGACGAGATGCAGGGTTTTTATTTCAGCCTGCCGTTGCCGGCAGAAAACTTTAAGAAGTTAATATTAAAGGAGAAACATCTAACTCTATAGATACTTTGCGGTTTTGGGAACTGCATTATAGGTTTATAAATTTTTTATATAAGCAAATCCTGTCTAAATCCTTGACTTTAGATTTCAATTTTAATTAACATAGCAACGATTTTTCCCTTAGTCCATGCTTAAGGAGGAGGTTATTTATGGGACCCGAAGTGCTTTTGATGGATGCCGTTGTCGGCCCGAATAAAATAATACCGTACGATGTGCCGCATTATGTTTCTTATGCATTTCTTTCATCTATTATGCTTATAACCGTTGCAGTTATCGTAAGAGGTTCAATGCGCCTGGTGCCTACCGGCGTCCAGAATTTTGTTGAAATGATGGTGGAGTCAATATTTAAACTGGTGGAGGATAATGTAGGGCATCATTGGGCGAGGCCTCTTTTCCCCCTCATCGGCACTTTGTTTTTCTACATACTTCTATGTAATTTCATGGGACTTGTCCCGGGGTTTGCATCTGCGACAGCCAATATAAATAATAATGCGGCAATGGCAATCCCAGTATTCCTGGCGACACATTTTTATGGAATCAGGGTGCACGGACTCAAATACATATATCATTTCCTCGGCCCTGTGCGTTCCATATTTGCGCTTCCGCTGATGCTGCTGATGTTTATCATCGAAGGCATCGGGCATCTTGTCAGGCCGATTACTCTGTCGGTAAGGCTTTTCGGAAATATGCAGGCAAAACATATAATACTCGGCGTGCTTGCGGGTCTTGCGCCCGCGTTTGTCCCGATACTCATACTGGCGCTGGGCACGCTTGTCAGTTTAATACAGGCATTCGTCTTTGTCCTTCTTGCCACTTTATATCTTGCCGGAGCTGTAGAAGAAGGACATTAAATAAAGATTTAAGGAAAGGAGGAAAAGTGATGAAAAAAATCATCTCGGTAGTATTAATTACGCTTGCTCTTATTTGTTTGGTTGCCCCGTTTGCAATGGCAACAGAAGCTGCCAAAGAAGAAGCGCCTGCTGCATCATCAAGTGATTCTTCTACCAAGTCAATGGCTGCTCTGGCTGCTGCATTGGCAATCGGCATAGCCGCCTTCGGCACGGGCATCGGCCAGGGTTTAGGTTTGAGCAAGGCCTGCGAGGGCGCAGCAAGGAATCCCGGCGCAGCCGGTAAGATTCAGCTCCTTCTCATCATCGGTCTTGCGATGATCGAGTCTCTTGCAATTTATGCACTGCTCGTAGCGCTTGGTATTCTGATTAACCAGAAGATGTTCTTCTAAGTCAGAGAAAAAAAGGTTTTTCCAAAAGGGGTCGAAAGACCCCTTTTTATTTTTAATATATACGGTCATCAGTCCCTTCAAGTGGGTATCCTAAACTCCCCTCCTTAGTTAAGGAGGGGTAGGGGTGGTTTGATTAGGATGAATCATTTACCACTCTGTCCTTCGGACACCCCTCCTAAAATAGGAGGGGAGCTATAAGAAGCTTTTGCTTTACCTGCTTACTTCGCTTTTTTCCTGTAAAATGAAGACTTGTATTTTTCAGGTTTGAATGGTTTAAGGCGGACGATCTTGCAGCCTGGAAGTCTTTTTTGAATTGCTTCTTCTGAAACCCTCTGGTCATAGCCGAGCGCTATAATATCAGGCTTGAGCTGTTCAAGTATTATGAAAATATCTTTTTCATTAAGTCCCAATACAACCCTGTCCGGTATCCCTGTTTTTTCAACATTCTCCCTGCGCTCTGTTTCATTGTGCTCCGGCAATATGTTTTTTATGCGCTTAACATTTTCGTCTCTCGCAACAATAACGATGAGTTCATCTCCCAGCGCCTTTGCCTGCCTTAAGAAATTGGCATGGCCCAGATGAAGATGATCGAATGTCCCTGCGCATACAACGCGGCTTTTTTTCACCGTATAACCTTCCTGATTAAGTGATTGCAGAGTTTCTATTATACTCTGAAAACTAAAATCCATGCTGAATTGTCTATTGATTCTTGACTTAGTCCAAAACTTAGTCTGCCGCATGATTATTGCTCAATCTCGAATGGAAGATTTGCCGATTTTAACTTTAGACCCTCTGATTGCAAAATATAAGGTTAAAACTATTTGGAAAGAAGCTAAATAAGTTATTTTAGGGCAAGAATTGCTTGAGTTGTAAATGTTATAATTTTCCACCCATGAATATAGTCCTTGCAACAAGAAACAAAAAAAAGATTGAAGAGATAAGAAGGATTACTGCGGGGATGCAGATAACCCTTTTTACTCTCGATGACTTTTCTGACTGCCCTGAAGTAGAAGAAGACGGAAAGACATTCGAGGAAAATGCAGTGAAGAAGGCAAAGGCTGTTTCAGGCTATACAAATATGCCTGCGCTTGCGGACGATTCAGGCCTTGAGGTTTATGCGCTAAATAATGCCCCGGGTGTTTTCTCTGCAAGATATGCCGGCGAAGGTTCCGGAGACGCTGCAAATACCAAAAAGCTTCTTGCTGACATGAGCTCGGCTCCGGATGAAAAGAGAGGCGCGAGGTTTGCCTGCTGTATTGCCCTCGCATTTCCTGACAGAACGACAGAAACATTTTTGGGCTATTCCGAAGGCAGTATCGGTAGAGAACCCAGAGGCTCGAATGGTTTCGGCTATGACCCTGTATTTTATCCTCGCGGGCATAAAAAGACATTTGCCGAGATGGCTGATGAGGAAAAGGATAGCCTGAGTCACAGGGGGGCGGCGCTAAAGAAACTGCAGGAATATCTCACAACCCCCTATTCCCCCTTTGTTAAGGGGGATTAAGGGGGTTGTTATGACATATAGAATATTGAAGGCAGGGGATATTATTTGAGCTGTTTTTTTGCCTGCAATTCATACAGCAATTATCAAAATATAGAAGCGGACAAAACCTCGGAGGTCGTTTCGACCGAGAATGAGCGAAGATATTATCCCCTGTCTATAACGTCTACTTTACAACTTCTACCTGAAAAATCCATAATTTTGCTTACATTAACGGCTTATTACAGGCTTCCGGCAATTATAAGAAAAATTAATATTACAATTTTAATTTTTTTCTTGAAAAAACTCTATTTATAGAATAGTATGTAACGCTTGTGAAGACTGTTTAAACTTATAAATAGTCCTGCTTTATAATTACAAGTTATTGATTTTGTGGTATTTATTTCTTTTTATACCGCTTTCAATATTGAGAATATACAATTCAAGAGGGGGTAATTTATGAGATTAGTGTTGCTCGGAGCGCCTGGCGCCGGTAAAGGCACTCAGGCCAAAAAGCTTATTGACAAGTATGGAATACCGCAGATTTCAACAGGAGATATTTTAAGAAAGAACGTTGCTGACGGGACTCCGCTTGGAAAAGAGGCAAAGGTCATTATGGATGCAGGCGGACTTGTGTCCGACAAGATTGTGCTGGGCCTGATAGAAGACAGATTGAAACAGCCCGACTGCAAGAAGGGGTTTATACTGGACGGTTTTCCCCGTAATACTGCCCAGGCTGAATCACTTGACGGCATTCTGAAGAATTTAGGCATGCCGATAGATTCAGCATTAAGCGTTGACGTCCCCAAAGATGATCTGATGAAAAGACTCACAGGCAGAAGGACATGCAAGGGCTGCCAGCAGATGTATAACATCTACTTTTCCGCGCCGAAGAAAGACGGAACATGCGACAAATGCGGCGGAGCTCTTTTTCAGAGAGATGATGATAAGGAAGAGACAATAAAAAAGAGACTCGATGTCTATGAAGCCCAGACATCTCCCTTATTTGATTATTATGGGAAGAAAGGGATTCTTAAGTCGGTTAAGGGCGTCGGCAGCATAGATGAGATATTCAGCAAGGTTTGCAGCGCATTAGGCGTAAAGTAAATAAATTAATAATATAAAACTTAAAGGAGGAAGAAGAAATGTCATTGATTAAGCCACATGGTTCGGACAAACTGAATCCACTATATGTTTATGACACGGCTGAAAATGAAGCCCTGCAGAAAGAAGCTAAAGGTCTTAAGTCTATTGTTGTGAGCTCAGCTACTGCAGCTAATGCAGTTATGCTGGGTGGTGGTTACTTCAACCCGTTAACAGGTTACATGAACAAAGCTGATGCTCTGTCTGTTGCTACAGGCATGAAAACAACAGCTGGTTTGTTCTGGCCGGTTCCGATTTTAAACCTGGTTAAAAATGCAGACGGAATCAAGGCCGGTGACCGCATTGCTCTTAAAGATCCGAATGTCGAGGGCAACCCTGTATTGGCGGTTATGGATGTGAAAGCAGTTGAAGAATTCAGTGATGCAGATATGGCGATGATGTCTGAAAAAGTTTACCGTCCCAAGCCTCCTGAAGCGCATCCGGGTGTTGAGGCATTCAACGCGCAGGGCAAGGTCTGCATATCAGGTCCAATTAAAGTATTAAATTTTTCTTACTTCCAGGATGAATTCCCGGACACCTTCCGTACTGCAGTTGAAATTCGTAACGAAATCACCGAGCGTGGCTGGAAGAAAGTTGTTGCCTTCCAGACCCGTAACCCGATGCATCTGGCCCACGAAGAACTTTGTCACATGGCAATGGACCGTTTAGGCTGTGATGGCCTGGTTATTCATATGCTGCTTGGAAAATTGAAAAAAGGAGATATTCCTGCGCCTGTTCGTGACGCTGCGATCCGTAAAATGGTCGAGCTGTACTTCCCTAAAAACAGCGCGATGGTTACCGGTTACGGGTTCGATATGCTTTATGCCGGTCCACGCGAAGGTGTATTGCACGCTATATTCCGTCAGAACATGGGCGCAACTCACTTCATTGTCGGTCGTGACCATGCAGGTGTCGGTGATCACTATGGTCCATTCGATGCGCAAGTCATCTTTGATAAAGAAGTCCCTGCCGGCGCTTTGAAAATTGAGATCTTCAAGGCTGACCACACTGCTTATTCGAAGAAACTGGGTAAGGTCATGATGATGTGTGAAGCGCCTGATCATACAAAAGAAGATTTTGTTCTGCTTTCAGGCACAAAAGTTCGTGAAATGTTAGGCAAGGGCATTGCGCCGCCTAAAGAATTCTCACGTCCTGAAGTGGCTGACATTTTGATTAAGTATTATCAGAGTCTTGAAAAATAAATTCAGTGTCGGTGAATAGTGTCGGTGTCGGTAAAAAACACTTGCACTTACACTTGCACTAATAACTGAGGTGAGAGGGGGTGGAAAGTTTAGTAGTTTGAGGATTACGGCTTTAGGGATTAAAGCCGATTATTACTAATAAATTTTTAAGGAGGTTAGGAAATGCCTAGTTTTGTAATCACAGAAAAATGTGATGGTTGTAAGGCTCAGGATAAGACAGCATGCCAGTATATCTGTCCGAATGACCTCATGGCCCTTAACAGGGACCTCATGAAGGCCTACAATCAGGAACCGGAGCAGTGCTGGGAATGTTACAACTGCGTAAAGATCTGTCCCCAGCAGGCCATCGAAGTCAGGGGTTATGCTGATTTTGTTCCGCTCGGAGGAAACGTTATTCCGATGAGAGGTTCAGACTCAATAATGTGGACAATAAAGTTCAGGAACGGGAAACTCAAAAGGTTTAAATTCCCTATAAGGACTACCCCTGAAGGTTCGGTAGATCCATACAAGGGAAAACCAGAGGCTAATATTGCAAACATTAAGAAGCCGGGCTTCTTTACACATCAGGGTGCAGGCAAGACCATGCCTCTCCCGAAGAAATAAGGAGGTGGGATAATGGAAAAAGAAAGTTGCACGTTTTCGTACTGCCAAAAACCCGCAATAGTAGAACATGAAACAGACGTTCTGATTGTAGGCGGCGGGATGTCAGCTTGCGGCGCAGCATTTGAGGGCGCAAGGTGGGGGAATCCGCAGAAGATAAGAATCACAATGGTTGACAAGGCAGCTACCGACAGAAGCGGCGCAGTTGCAATGGGTCTTTCAGCCATCAACACCTACATGGGTGAGAATGATCCCGCAGATTATGTAAAGATGGTCAGAGGCGACCTGATGGGCATAACAAGGGAAGACCTTGTATATGACCTCGGAAGGCACGTTGATGACTCTGTTGAGCTTTTTGAAGAGTGGGGACTTCCTATCTGGAAAAAGGCTGCTGACGGACATACAATGGACGGCGCGCAAGAAGCGCCTAAGCTTAAAGACGGCGGAAAACCTGTTCGTTCAGGCAAATGGCAGATAATGATAAACGGCGAGTCTTACAAGGTGCTTGTCGCAGAAGCTGCAAAGGTTGCTCTGAAGACCAACAGAGAGGCGACCGGGGTAGCAGAGAACTTCTTCGAGAGAGTTTTCATAGTGAAATATCTTCTCGATGAAAAGGTTCCAAATAGGATTGCAGGCGCAGTAGGATTCAGCGTAAGAGAGAATAAAGTTTACATATTCAGAGCCAAGACAATACTTTCAGGTTGTGGCGGCGCAGTTAACGTATTCAGGCCGAGGTCAACTCAGGAAGGCCAGGGCAGGGCATGGTATCCTGTATGGAACTCAGGTTCCGGATACGCGCTCGGCATTCAGGTTGGCGCTGAGCTTACCATGATGGAAAACAGGTTCGTTCCGGCAAGATTCAAGGACGGTTACGGCCCGGTCGGCGCATGGTTCCTTTTCTTTAAGGCAAAAGCAACAAATTCTTATGGAGAGGACTATTGCACAGGCGAGAATTTTGAGTATACAAAAAAGCTCTACAGCCCTTATGCAGAGAAGATGGGAACTGCTATCAGAAACCACATGATGATGATGGATATGAAGGCAGGCAAAGGCCCGATCCTTATGAATACCGATAAGGCAATGGCAGAGCTTGGAAAGACAATGGACGCAAAGCAGATCAAACACCTCGAGGCAGAGGCATGGGAAGACTTTCTTGATATGGCTATCGGACAGGCAGGAGTCTGGGCAGGCAATAATATCGAGCCTGACAAGACACCTTCCGAGATTATGCCTACAGAGCCTTATCTTCTCGGTTCGCATGCAGGCTGCGCAGGTTTCTGGTGCAGCGGTCCTGATGATATTGGCGCACCTGCAGAGTACAACTGGGGATATAACAGGATGTCAACCGTCAATGGTCTTTTCATGATGGGCGATATCTGCGGCGCTTCAGGACATAAATTCTCCTCAGGCTCGCATGCTGAGGGCAGGATTGCAGCAAAGAGCGGCATTGCATTTATCCTTGACAACAAGGATTTCAAGCCGACAATAACAAAGTCAGCCGATGAACTCGCAGGCGAGATATATCTCCCGTTCGAGATATACGAAAAATACAAAACCTACTCAACTGCTCCTGAGATCAACCCCTACTACATCAAGCCGAAGATGCTTCAGGCAAGGATGCAGAAGATCGCCGACGAATACTTTGGCGGCGTAGGCACATGGTATATGACCAGTGCGACATTGCTTGAATCCGGATTAAGGCAGCTTGCAATGCTCAAGGAAGATGCGGCCAAGTCAGGCGCAAAAGACCTTCACGAGCTTATGAGGGCATGGGAGAACTACCACAGGATATGGTCCATCGAGGCGCATGCAAGACACATACAGTTCAGAGAGGAATCAAGATACCCCGGATATTACTACAGGGGCGATTATCTTGCAATCAATGACAAGGACTGGAAGTGCTTTGTAAATTCCAAGTTCGATCCTGCAACGGGAGACTGGAAGTGCTTCAAGAAAGACTACAAGCAAATTGTAGCTGATTAGTCAGACAGATTGAAAGAACAGGTCAAGGCTAAGGTTGAGGAAGAAATTCTTCGCCTTAGCCTTCCTGAATAAAAAAAGTAAGTTAGAGACAGTTTAAGTTTAAAGTTAAGGCCGGGAATTTACATCTCAACCTTAACCTTAATCTTAACCTAATTTGTGCGGGAGGAAAAGAATGTCAGATGGAAAAAGTATTTTAGTTATAGGCGGAGGCATGAGCGGATTGACCGCTGCTATAGAGGCGGCAGAGGCCGGCAACAGCGCCGTGATAGTGGAGAAGTCACCCTTTCTCGGAGGCAGGGTCAGCCAGCTTAATAAATATTTCCCGAAGCTATGCCCTCCAAACTGCGGTCTTGAGATAAATTTCAAGAGGATAAAAAACAGCGCAGACATCACCTCCTACACCCTCGCAGAAGTTGAAAATATCTCAGGGGACGAAGGCAATTACGACGTAACGGTAAAATTAAAACCGAGATACGTTAATGACAAATGTGTGGGCTGCAATGCCTGTTATGAGGCGTGTCCTGTGGAGATGCCGAATGAATTCAACTTCGGCTTGAATAATACGAGGGCTGCATACATCCCGCATAATCAGGCATTCCCGTTTAAATATGTAATAGACGACAGGTTCTGCAAAGGGGCCGCCTGCAAGAAATGCGCTGAGGCATGCAAATACGATGCGATTCATCTTGATATGAAACCTGAAACCGTGAAGCTTAAAGTCAGCGCTATTGTGATGGCAACCGGCTGGGAGTTGTATGACACATCAAAGCTCGATATCCTCGGAGGCGGAAAGATCAAGAACGTAATAACAAATATGCAGATGGAACGTCTGGCCTCGCCCAACGGCCCGACAGCAGGGAAGATTTTGAGGCCCTCGGACGGCAAAGAGGTGAAAAACATCGCCTTTGTTCAGTGTGCGGGGAGCCGTGATGAAAATCATCTGGCTTACTGTTCATATATATGCTGCATGGCCTCTTTAAAGCAGGTTACTTATATAAGAGATCAATACCCTGATTCAAAGGCAAGGGTTTTCTACATAGATATAAGAACTCCGGGCACAAGATACGAGCAGTTCTACTGGAAGATCAAGGAAGACCCGAACGTTACGCTCACAAAAGGCAAGGTCGCAAAAATAACAGAGGACGCCGCGACAGGGGACGTAGTTCTTGTAGCTGAGGATATACTGGCAGGCAAAAAGATTACGGAAAAATACGACATGGTTGTTCTTGCAGCCGGCATGGTTCCTTCAACAAAAGCTTCAAAAATACCGGCTGATATCAAATATACTGACGACGGCTTTGTATTGCCCTCTTCGCTGAAGAAAGGGCTCTATGCCGTTGGAACAGTGAAGAGCCCGCTTGATGTCGCGAAATCCGTTCAGGATGCAACAGGGGCTGCTGTCAAAGGCATACAGAGCGCAAGGAGGTCGAAATAATGGAAAAAAAATATGGGGTATATATATGCAAGGGATGCAGCATCGGAGCATCCATTGATATAGAAAAACTGGGAAACACTGCTGCAAAAGAAACAAAGATTCCCGTGGATATTGTTAAGAGCCATGACATACTGTGCAGTCCCGAAGGAATCGAGCTTATAAAGAGTGATATAAAATCCGGAACGAATACTTTAATACTCGCTGCGTGTTCTCCAAGAGTAAAATACGAGGAGTTTGATTTTCCCGGGACAATAACCGAGAGGGTTAATATAAGAGAACTTGTTGCGTGGAGTCAGCAGCCGAATACCGAAGACTCACAGATGCTTGCTACGGATTATCTTAAGATGGGCATAATAAGAACGCAGAAGGGCGACCTTCCTGAACCGAATATACTCCCGGACTTGAGCAGCGCCATACTTGTTGTCGGAGGCGGCATCGCAGGGCTTACAGCAGCCCTTGAGGCTGCAAATGCCGGTTATCAGGTTGTTCTGGTGGAAAAAGAGGCGGAGCTTGGAGGATGGGCTGCAAAACTTTATAAGGAAACCCCGAGAGAATATCCTTATGAGAGTCTTATCGAGCCGACTATTTTCGGTAAGATTAAGGAAGCAGAGTCGAACTCCAACATAAAGATATTCAAGTCAGCTGTTGTGGAAAAGACAGACGGCCAGCCCGGACTTCTCGATGTGACTATAAAGACAAGCAGCGGAAGCGAGATCATAAGGGTCGGCTCTATTATAATGGCTGCCGGATGGAAGCCGTATGATGCTAATAAGCTTGGTTATCTCGGATATGGAAAGCCGAATGTAATAACGAGCGTTCAGATGGAAGAGATGGCTAAAAGAGGAAAGATTATCCGTCCTTCCGACGGTAAGGAGGCAAAAAAGGTTGCGTTCATTCAGTGCGCAGGGTCAAGAGACCCGAACCATCTTCCCTATTGTTCGGCTTTCTGCTGCGGGACATCGCTTAAGCAGGCCAAATACGTGAGGGAGAAAAACAGTGATGCGGTTGCGATGATTTTTTACAAGGATATAAGGACTCCGGGACAGTCGGAGCTTTTCTACAAGAACATGCAGAATGACCCTGGAGTTTTATTGACAAAGGGCGATGTTACCGGCGTAAGTGATGCAGGGAACGGCAGCCTTTATGTAGAAGCAGAGAATACGCTTATGGGCGAAAAAATAAAGGTTGAGGCCGACCTTGTTGTGTTGGCAATAGGCGTGGTGCCGAATACCCGCGCGCCTCAGGAATATCTTGATGGTCTTACAGAGGCAGGCAAGAAAGGCGACGCTGCAAAGGCAACATACCTGGAGGGGACCCCCAAGCCTGATTTTATTCTAAATCTTACATACAAACAAGGGCCTGAGTTGCCTTCTGTTGAAGGTTATTACGGGTTTGCAGATTCTAACTTTATCTGTTTCCAGTATGAGACAAGAAGAACAGGAATTTATGCAGCCGGCTGCGTAAAGCAGCCGATGAATATGAGCGAGGCGCAGCTCGATGCGGCAGGCACGGCGCTTAAGGCAATACAGTGTGTTGAGCATACGGCAAAAGGTATAGCAGTGCACCCGAGGGCCTGGGATACGACATTCCCTGATCCTTTCATGAATAAGTGCACATCCTGCAAGAGATGCACGGAAGAATGCCCGTTCGGCGCGATAGACGAGGACGCAAAAGGAACACCTTTCTACAAGATAAACCGCTGCAGGCGCTGCGGAACATGTATGGGCGCATGTCCTGAAAGGATAGTTTCATTCAAAGATTACAGCGTTGATATGATAGGCTCGATGATTAAGTCGGTAGAGGTGCCTGAGGAGGGGTTCAGGTTTATAGTGCTGGCATGTGAGAATGATGCGTATCCTGCATTGGACAGCGCAGCCATAAACCGCAAACAATTAAATCCAAGCGTCAGGATCGTTCCTGTCAGATGCCTTGGTTCGACAAACCTTGTATGGGTTGCCGATGCATTTTCAAGGGGCATTGACGGATTGGTTCTCCTCGGCTGCAAATACGGCGAGAATTATCAGTGCCACTTTGTAAAAGGCAGCGAGCTTGCAAACTACCGTTTCAGCAAGGTTCAGGAGACGCTCAACAAGCTGCAGCTTGAGGCAGAGAGGTGTCAGCTTTTGCAGGTTGCCATATCGGAATATGACAAGCTGCCCGACATGATCAATGACTTTGTTAAGAAGATAGAAGATATAGGGCCGAATCCGTTTAAGGGATTTTAACAAAAGCTATCAGCGATTAGCTATCAGCTTTTAGCTGATTGCTAATCGCTGATAGCTAATAGCTTATAAATTAGGAGGAATAAATGGCGGAACAAGTAATTAAACCTGATTTGAATTTTATAAACGATGTTATCGCATCGGGAGGAGAGTCCCTGAAAAAATGTTTTCAGTGCGCGACCTGCTCGGTGGTGTGTAATGTAACCCCTGATGACAAACCATTCCCAAGAAAAGAGATGCTTCAGGCACAGTGGGGGCTGAAGGATAAACTTTTCGCCAACCCTGATATCTGGCTCTGCCATCAATGCAGCGACTGCACTGCCTATTGCCCGAGAGGCGCAAAGCCCGGAGAGGTGCTCGGCGCAATCAGAAAGATGAGTCTTCAGGAGTTTTCGGTCCCGGGCTTCATGGCGAAAATGGTAAATGACCCGAAGTTCCTCCTCGTATTACTTGGGGTGCCTGCGCTGCTATACATATTGATTATAGCTGCACAGGGCTTTTTCGGCGACGTCAGCATACCTACGGAAGACGGGAAGATTGTCTATGGGAAATTCCTTTTTTCGCTCTATTATGTAGACACGGTTTTCACCGCCGCCGCCCTTTTTGCAGTGTTCAGCCTGTTTCTTGGCGTTACGAAATACTGGAAGGCTATGAGCTCAGCAGCCCCGAATGCAAAGGGGTCCTTCGGCAAGGCCCTTGGCGATACAATCAAGGAGATTATAGGCCATAACCGCTTCAAAAAGTGCGAGGTAACAAAGGCTAGGGCAACGGCCCACATGCTGGTGTTTTACAGCTTTATAGGCCTCTTCATAACCACGATATTGGCCTTTGCAAAAGTCATCCCTGAGTATTTTGAACATTTCGGCGTCCATCTGGGCATTGACAATTCGCTCCTTGACGTCTTGACGATTATATACAAAATAATTGGCAATATAAGCGCGGCAGCCCTGATCCTCGGCATTCTGCTGGTGATGTCCAACAGGTTCAAAAACCAGGTTAAGGCCGGATTAGGCGGCTATTATGACTGGCTTTTCATACTGCTTGTGGCAGGAGTAGGCGTTACAGGATTGCTGGCCCAGTTCCTGAGAATGGCTAACACGCCGGTTGCTTATCCGACTTATGTAGCGCATCTTTGTATGGTCTTTTTTCTTTTTGCTTATGCGCCGTTTTCCAAAATGGCGCACATGGCTTATAGGGCAACGGCAATGATATTTGCAAAACAGTCTGCAAGAGAGCAATAATAAAACGGCGTTGTTTGTAATAAGGCTTATGCGAGGGGAGGTAGACAAGTGAAGATAAGAGATTTGATAAAGGACAAAGGGCTTGAGTTTATCGCAGTTGACAGCAATGCAACGGTGGATATTGCAATCAACAAGATGGTGGACCGGAACATCGGGGCCATACTTGTGATGGAAGACGGCAAGCTGGCAGGGCTGTTTACGGAAAGGGATGTTCTTAAATGCTGGTCCACCAAAGGGGAAAATTTCTGCAGGATCCCGATAAAAGAGGTTATGACCAGGGACCTCGTGATTGCAGAGCCCGATGATGAAGTGAGTTATGCAATGACAATCATGATAAACAAGAGAATCAGGCATCTGCCTGTTATAGAAAAAGGCGCGATAGTAAGCGTGGTCTCGATTCGTGATATGGTCAAGGCGCAGGTGAGCAACCTTCAGGCAGAGGTGCATTATCTGAAGGATTATATTACGGGCGGGTAATACCAAGTTAAGAAGTTAAAAGTTAAAAGTTGAAAGTTGGACTAAAACTGGAAACTGAAAACTAAAAACTGATTAAGGAGGTGAGGGGAGTCTTAAAAGAGGAAGCAGGCGGCGACCGGAGTAATTTTTGTGAAACCATTGGTTTATAGATATAAAACTTTTAAAAGGAGGAGTTAATGAGCAATACAATACTTTTTGCCCTCGGTTGCGGATTGTTAGGCGTGATATATGCCGTAATAACCGCAATGTGGGTGTCAAAGCAGGACGCAGGAAGCGCCAAGATGCAGGAGATATCGAATGCAGTTAAAGAGGGAGCTTATGCGTTCCTTGCGCGCGAATATAAAACAGTTGCTATGGTTGCCGTTGTTCTGGTGATCGCCATTGGTGCGATACCGCAACTTGGCATATGGCCGGCTATTGGTTTCATAATTGGAACTGTAGGTTCAGCCCTTGCCGGTTTTGTAGGCATGTGGGTTACAGTGCGTGCAAATGTTCGCACCACACAGGCCGCACACAAAGGCCTCCAGGCTGCGCTCGGCCTTGCATTTAAGGGCGGCTCGGTGACAGGTGTTATGGTTGTTGGTCTCGGAATTATAGGCCTTGCAGGTTTTTATTTTATAGCACAGCAGGCAAATCAGGGAAATCATGAGATCGCATTTCGGGCGCTGATAGGACTCGGCTTCGGATGCTCACTCATGAGCGTGTTCGCCCGTATCGCAGGCGGCATCTATACAAAGGCTGCCGACGTAGGCGCCGACCTTGTTGGAAAAGTCGAAGCTGGTATTCCTGAAGACGATCCGAGAAACCCTGCAGTTATCGCCGATAACGTCGGTGACAACGTAGGCGACTGCGCAGGCATGGCAGCCGACCTTTATGAAACATACACGGTTACGCTTGTTGCGGCAATGCTCCTTGCAAAGACGGTTTTTGGCGCTGACAGCGCATGGGTGGAATTCCCGATGCTCCTCGGCGGAATATCAATCATCGCTTCCATAATCGGGACCTTTGCAGTAAGGCTCGGCAAAAGCCAGTATATCATGGGCGCCCTCTATAAGGGGCTTGCTGTTGCAGGTATTCTTGCGGCAATAACATTTTATTTTGTGACAGGTAAATTTCTCGAAGGCGTGGATGCGGCTTCTTTAGCCGCTCATCCGGCATTTACACAGGGGAACGTTTTCTTCATGGCGCTTATCGGCCTCTTATTGACCGGCCTGATAGTGGTTATAACAGAGTACTTCACAGCTAAGGAATATGGCCCTGTGAAACACATTGCAAAGGCCAGTCTGACCGGCCACGGCACAAACGTTATCGCAGGTCTTGCAGTCAGCATGAAGTCAACAGCCGCGCCCGTTATAGTTATCGTTGCCTCAATCCTCGGCGCCTTTTATCTGGGCGGCGGATTTAACGGCGATGCAGCAGGCGGTCTTTTTGCAATCGCGCTGTCAGCGGTCTCGATGCTTTCAATGACAGGGATTGTTGTTGCAATTGATTCTTACGGCCCGATAACAGATAATGCAGGCGGTATCGCGGAAATGTCAGGACTGCCTGAGGAGATCCGTAACATCACAGACCCATTGGATGCAGTCGGCAACACAACAAAGGCTGTTACAAAGGGTTATGCAATCGGTTCAGCAGGTCTTGCAGCACTGGTTCTTTTTGCGGAGTATTCAAGGTCCTTCAGCACACAGCTTTATTTTGACCTTTCAAACCCGATGGTTCTGGCCGGCCTTTTCATCGGCGGTCTGCTCCCTTATTATTACGGCTCGCTCCTTATGGAGGCTGTTGGAAAGGCAGCAGGCAGTATTGTTGAGGAAGTCAGAAGACAGTTCAGGGAGATCCCCGGCATTATGGAATATAAGGCAAAGCCGGAATACGGCAAGTGTGTTGACATCGTCACAAAGGGCGCTATCAAGCAGATGATGGTTCCTGCTCTTATCCCTGTTGTTGTTCCTATTGCGGTAGGTCTTCTCCTCGGCAAGGAAGCCCTCGGCGGAGTTCTTATCGGAAGTATTTTAACCGGACTCTTCCAGGCCATTGCCATGACAAGCGGCGGCGGTGCATGGGACAACGCCAAGAAATCCTTTGAAGACGGCGTTACCGACGATTCAGGCAAGCTGCACAAGAAGGGTAGCGACGGGCACAAGGCCTCGGTCACAGGCGATACAGTCGGCGATCCTTATAAGGACACAGCAGGCCCGGCAATTAACCCGATGATCAAGGTTATAAATATCGTTGCGCTTCTGATTGTTCCGTTGCTGTAAGATAGATTTTAGAACTGATTTTAAGGGGCCGTTCCGAAAATTCGGACGGCCTCTTTATTTAACAATGAAAAAAATACTTATACCTGCTGATATTAAAAAATTAATCAAGAAACAAAAGAGTTTCCTTGACAGGTCCCATCTTAAAATATTTACAATGACCTCAAACGAAGAGGCTTTTAATATTCACTGCGCAGAAAAAGCAAATCTTATTATTACAAAATTTGATATGCCCGGAATGAGCAGCGAAATATTCTGCTCGCTTATCAGGGAAGATAGAAAATTGCAGGATGTCTCTATAATCCTGATATGCAATAACAGCAAAGCTGATATAGAAAGGACTTCGAGGTGCAAGGCCAACGCAATTGTAACAATGCCGCTGGACAGGACAATTTTTCTCGAAAAGGCGCATCAACTCCTTAATATTTCCAGAAGAGAATCTTGCAGGATTCCCTTAAGCGTCAGGATAAGTGGAAAGCACAAAAACAGGCCCTTCCTATGCCATCTGGAGAATATCAGCTCCTCCGGCATATTGTTTGAAACCGATAATAAACTTGCAGGGGGAGACATTATGAGTTGTTCTTTTTTTCTGCCGAATTCAAAGCATATAGTTGCAGACGGAGAGATTGTCAGGGTAGACAAAAAGGAAGGTGAATTTGATGCCAACCGATATGGAATCCGGTTCAGTAATATCACGGA
>SCSY01000151.1 GCA_004298625.1 Nitrospirota bacterium
ATGCAGACCCCGATACATACATATCAGAAAACAGCCTTGATGCCGCATTATATGCGGCAGGGGCCGTAATAGAGGCGATAGGAAGGTGCAAGACCGGTGAGATAGAGAGGGCATTCTGCGCAGTCCGGCCTCCGGGGCATCATGCGGAGGCAAACAGGGCGATGGGCTTCTGCATATTCAATAATATTGCTGTTGGCGCAAGGTATGCGCAAAAAATCGGGTATAAAAAAATTTTCATAGTAGATTTTGATGTCCACCACGGAAACGGCACGCAGCATATTTTTGAAGATGACGACACTGTCTTTTACTTCAGCACGCATCAATATCCCCATTACCCTGGAACAGGAGGCGAATCGGAAAAAGGAAAGGGAAAAGGCAGTGGTTTCACATTTAATATGCCCATGCCTCACGGCGCAGGCGACAAGGAATATTTTTCTGCTTACAATGAGGTCCTTCCAAAACTTATTAAAAAATTCGGGACTGACATGATCCTCGTATCGGCGGGTTATGATATACATCTGAGCGACCCGCTGGCAGGGATCAGGGTCTCCGATGAGGGAGTAAGAAACATTGTGAAGGGCATACTTTCATCTGCAAAGCAGTCAGCAGTCAGTCCAGCCTCCGGCGGATCCGCCGAGGCGGACAATCAGCATTCAGCAAAAAATTCCGAACTGCCTGTTATATTCTCTCTTGAGGGCGGATACGATCTTGAAGCGCTGGGAAATTCGGTTCTTTCTACTGCCAAAGAAATGCTGCTTGTTTGAAACCCTCGCCTCTTTTGAGTTATATTAGATATTGTCCTTTTCAGCCTTGCCGGTATCAAGGCGAAAACAGTAAAGCAAAGACTCAATGCAAACCTATATAGTCATAAAAGGTGCCCGCGAGCATAACCTCAAAAACATCGCCATATCAATCCCCAGGGAAAAGATAACCGTTATCACAGGCCCTTCCGGCTCAGGGAAATCATCTTTGGCCATTGATACAATCTATGCAGAAGGCCAGAGGCGGTATGTTGAAAGCCTTTCGGTATATGCAAGGCAGTTCCTCGAACAACTCCGGAAACCCGATGTTGACTCCATAGAAGGGCTCTCGCCTTCAATTGCGATAGAGCAAAAGACTGTAACAAAAAGCCCCCGCTCAACCCTCGGAACAATTACAGAGATTTATGATTATATGCGCGTGCTTTATACAAGGATAGGGAAACCTTACTGCTACCAATGCGGCTCCCTGATAACCGCACAGGAGTCCGGGAACATAATAGATTCTGTCATGTCGTTCCCTCAGGGGACGCGCATGCAAATCTTTGCGCCGATTGTTAGGGACAGAAAAGGCGAATACAAAAAGGAACTCTATGAGATGCTCAGGGATGGTTTTATAAGGGCCAGGATAGACAACAGGATGGTGGACCTCACTCAGGATATACAGCTTAAAAAACAGCAAAGGCATACAATCGAGGTTGTAATAGACAGGCTTATAATAAAGCCAGGAGTCGAAAGGCAGATAAAAAACGCCGTTGATTCAGCCCTCAGATATGCAGATACGGTTATAATCAACCTCCTCGATGAAAACAGGGATATTCCTTTCAGCAGGACCATGGCCTGTCCCAATTGCGGCATAAGCTATCCTGAAATTAATCCGAGGTTTTTTTCGTTCAACAGCAAACACGGCGCGTGCCCCAGGTGCAACGGGCTTGGATTCGAGAATATGGATGAAGAATCAACAGAGCTCACCGGCAATAGGGAATGCAGGCTCTGTAAAGGCTTGAGGCTGAGGAAAGAGGCATTAAGCATAAAGATACAGGGCCTGAATATTGCTGAATTTGCAAGAATGTCCGTAAGCAATGCGATCCCGTTTGTCAATACAATGCAGCTTTCAGACAGGGAAAAAACAATAGGGCTGCGGGTGATAAAAGAGGTCAGGGACAGGCTTTCTTTTCTTGCCAAGGTCGGCCTCGGCTATCTGACCCTTGACAGGTTGTCGCTCACCCTTTCCGGAGGCGAGGCGCAGAGGATAAGGCTGGCAACCCAGATGGGCTCATCTCTTACAGGCGTGTTGTATGTCCTTGATGAGCCGAGCATAGGGCTTCATCCGAGAGACTGCGCAAGGCTTCTTGAAAGCCTCTCATCAATAAGGGATGCCGGCAATACCGTCATAGTCGTTGAACATGATGAAGAAACAATAAGATGGGCTGATCATGTTGTTGATATGGGTCCGGGCGCAGGACTCAGGGGCGGATGGGTTGTTGCAGAAGGCTCGCCGCTTGAAATAGAGGATAACAAAAACTCGTTGACAGGGAAATACCTTAAAGGCGAATTAAGCATACCCGTCCCGGACAAAAGAAGACAGCCTAAAGACTTCATAAAAATCATCGGCGCTTCGGAATTCAATCTTAAAAATATTACCGTAAAAATTCCACTCGGAGTTTTTACATGCGTAACAGGCGTTTCTGGTTCCGGCAAAAGCACGCTGGTATTGGAAATACTCTACAAAGCCCTTGCAAAAAAACTATACGAGGGAAAAATTACCCCTGGAAAATATAGCGAGATTATGGGCATGGACAATATTGACCGCATTATATGCGTGGACCAGTCTCCGCTGGGCCGCACGCCGAGGTCTAATCCTGCGACATACACAGGGATTTTTATATATATCAGGGATTTGTTCACACAACTCCAGGACGCAAGGGTGAGGGGATATTCGGCATCGAGGTTCAGTTTTAATATATCCGGAGGAAGATGCGACTCATGTCACGGCGGCGGGACGCTTAAGGTCGCCATGCATTTTTTGCCTGATGTTTATATCCCGTGCAATGTGTGCAAAGGCAAGAGATACAATAAAGAGACCCTCGAAATAAGATATAAAGGCAAGAATATCTCTGAGGTCCTTGAGATGACGGTCTCTGAGGCAATTCAGTTCTTTAGCGCCATACCTCTGATAAGACAGAAACTCGAGGTGCTTGAGGACGTCGGCCTTGGTTATATACAACTGGGCCAGTCTGCCACAACTCTTTCAGGCGGAGAAGCTCAGAGAATAAGGCTGTCAAAAGAACTCGGTAAAAAATCAACAGGCAAGACATTATATCTCCTCGACGAGCCTACAACAGGACTCCATTTCGTTGACATACAGAAGCTGCTTGAGGTAATAGACAGCCTTATAGCCCTCGGCAATACAGTGGTCGTCATAGAACATAATCTGGATGTGGTAAAATCAGCAGACCACATAATTGACCTCGGGCCTGAAGGCGGGGAAAAAGGAGGCATGGTTCTGGCCTCAGGAACGCCCGAAGAGGTGAGCATGAACCCTGATTCGTATACAGGAATGTTTTTGAGAAGCAAACTTTTAAAAAATAACACAGCAAGAAAGACATGAAAATTAAATATGAGTTTTTGATCGGGAGGATTGATGGGTCTTTTTGAAAAATTGAAGGCAGGGCTCACAAAAACAAGAAAGGGCTTTATCGAAAAGATAGAGTCCATATTTACGGGAGAAAAAATAGATGAAAAAACCATAGAGGAACTCGAAGAAACACTTATAACGTCCGACATTGGGATACATGCGACAGGAGAGATAGTGAATCTTCTGAGAGAGAAGGTAAAAAAGGGAGAGGCGATAAACAGCGCCTCGGTAAAGGAGTTTCTTAAAAAAGAAATGGTCGCGCTCCTCGGCAACTCATCACCTATGGTCCTTTTCGGAGAAAAACCGTTCGTCATACTCACAATCGGAGTAAACGGAGTGGGTAAGACCACAACCATCGGAAAACTCGCAAGCAGGTTTACGTCTGAGGGGCATTCAGTGCTTCTTGGCGCCTCCGACACGTTCAGGGCTGCTGCAATAGAGCAGCTTGAGATATGGGCTAAAAGGTCAGGCTCTTTGCTTGTTAAACACCAGAGCGGCTCGGATCCCGCTGCCGTCGCGTTCGATGCAATAGAGTCGGCAAGGCATAAGAAAATAGACATTGTTATAATTGACACCGCAGGAAGGCTTCATACAAAAAGCCCGCTTATGGAAGAGCTTAAAAAAGTCAGGCGCGTTGTGGAAAAGGCAATGCCCGGCGCTCCACAGGAAGTTCTTCTTGTGGTGGATGCAACCACAGGCCAGAATGCCTTGCGGCAGGCGCAGATGTTCAACGAGGCGATAGGAGTTACAGGAGTGGCTCTCACAAAACTTGACGGCACTGCAAAAGGCGGGATAGTATTTGCGATTAAAAAAGAACTCGGCATCCCTGTAAAGCTGATAGGGGTTGGAGAAGGGATTGAAGATTTAAGAGATTTTGATTCAAAGGAATTTGTAGCTGCCTTGTTTGATTAACGAGGGGCGGCTTATGCCGCCCCTCGTTAATTTAAAAACCTACTTCTTCATCATACTGCTGTAACTGTGAATCTTCTTAGCCTTCTTAGCAGCCCACTTTATGTCCTTGTTCTTGTGGCAGTTGAGACATGCAAAGTCTAATGTAACAAAGCCCTTTGCAAACTCATTCATTACAGGCTTGCCTTCCTTGTCCATAACCTGCTTGCCTTCTTTGTCGAGCTTCGGCTCCTTGAAGAACATCTCTGCCTTGGGGTCTGTGTTAATCCTGAAGATATGGGTCATCACATCGCCTTCGTATTTGCCTTTGCTGATTGCCGATTTGGTTGCCTTCGGCATGTGACAGTCTGCGCAGACGATTCCTACTGCCATGTGGCTTCCTTTGTAATCAGCAGCTTGTTTTGCGTGGCAGGTTTCGCAATCACCCTTTAAGCTAAACTGCGCCTTCTTATGCGGGTTATGGCAGATGATGCAATCAAGCCCCTTATGCGGGCCTGCAAGCATCTCGTTATACTGCTCGTGATGCTGGATAAATCCCTTCTGAGCAGGGATCTTTTCCTTTGCGCCCCGTATATGGCATTTGCCGCAGGCAGCAGAAGACCTGTCAACTTTAATCTTGGTCTTATCGCCCATCATAGCATGGTCGCTTCCTGCTCCGTGGCATTCCTCGCACTGGATTCCGGGGAAGGTCCAGGTGCCGACAATGCCCTCAAGGCCATCCTGCATGCCTTCTTTCTTGAAATTTGTCATGTGGCAAGGCCCGCAGTCATATTTAGTCTTTTCTCCAGGATGATAATCGGACCAGGTCCCGTTTGCGATGTTATATTGATTTTTCCCCGGCTTATCCCTGTTCGGCCCGGTCATAGTGATGATATACCCTTTCTTATCCATGTATCTTGCCTTTTTTGTGGCTCCGCCTATTACATAGGATATGTCATCCCATGAATATCCCTTCGGCAGAGGCAAAGCCCAAAACTTTACGGTATCCACCTTTTGAATCTTGTAAGGGTGGCCTGATACCCTGAAATCATTGTGCTGGTCGGGGTGGCACTTGAAACATGCGTCGGAACCAACATACTCGGCTGCTATTGCACTGCCTGTAAAAAATACGAAAAAAACAAAAACAAAAACAAACAACAAAAACCCGATTTTTTTCATGACAATAAGCCCTCCTTTTGGTTTGATTTTCATGCAGAAAATTTCTCCCTGCCGTTCCTATCAAACCATATCACCTTTTAAACCGGCTTGCAAGCAAAATTATCAGAAAATTTATCGGATAAAACCCATTGAAAAATCAGGGATAAATCTTTTCCATAAACTCTATCCATATCGGCAGGGCGGCTTTCGAGCCTGTCTCTTTTAAACCAATCGGTTTATGGTCATCCCTGCCGACCCATACGCCCACTGCGAGCTTATCGTCAAATCCTATAAACCATGCATCAGTATTATCATTCGTAGTGCCTGTCTTGCCATAAACAGGCCTTTTCAGCTCTTTTGCGCTCCGGGCCGTTCCCTCTTCCACAACAGCCCTGAGCAATACCTTCATCTCTTTTACTTCATCTTCCGATAAAAGGTCTTCCATAACAGGCATCGCCTCCTCGATAACTATCCCGTCTCTGTTCAGTATCCTTTCGTATAATACCGGCGTGGCCCGATGCCCTGAAGCAAATACTGAATAGGCAGAAACCATCTCCAGCACATTCACATCAGAGGCCCCTATCGCCAGAGACATATAGGGCTGAAGCTCGCTTTTTATTCCAAGCTTTTTCGCCATTTCGATAACATTCTTTATCCCGATTTTATCGGCAAGTCTTACAGTGGCGGCATTAAGAGAATGGGCCATGGCGGTCTTCAGGGTAACGCTTCCATAGTATCTGCCGTCATAATTTTTAGGAGACCACATCTGCCCGGGTCGTGAACCCTTAAACGATACAGGCGAATCATCTATTTTATCCTTTGATGTCATACCGGTCTTTATTGCAGTAACATAAACAACAGGTTTAAACGCAGAACCTGGTTGCCTTAACGCATTTACCGCTCTGTTGAATTGGCTCTTCCAAAAATCAACTCCGCCGACCATGGCCTTTATATGTCCCGTCCTTACATCTATTGCTATAAGCGCTGCCTCTACCCCCGGTCTTGTACGCTTTTCAATGGAGGGAAGCCATTTTTTTACCGCTTCTTCGGCTTTTTGCTGCATCCCGAAGTCCAGTGTCGAATAAATTTTATACCCCGCAGTGTATAGCTCATTGCCGTATTTTGCTTCAAGGTCCTGTCTCAGGGTTTCAATAAAATAAGGCGCATCATATTTCCTGAAATTAGGGGTTGAAGGCAAAGGAATTTTTTCAGCGTCCTCATACTCCGGCCCGGTTATAAATTTATGCCTCAGCATACCGTTTAAAACCTGTTGTCTTCTTTCCCTTGCCTTTTCCGGGTTCTTGAAGGGAGAATATAAAGAAGGCGCCTTTGGAAGCGATGCAAGAAGCGCTGCCTCGCTTAAGTCCAGTTCCGCAGCCGGTTTGCCGAAATAAGTCGAGGCTGCCGCCTCAAGGCCGTAAGCCCTGGTTCCGAAATAAGCCTGGTTAAGATACAGGCCGAGTATCTCATCCTTGGTGTAATGCTTCTCTATCTGTATGGAAAGGGCAGCTTCCTTAATCTTTCTTTTTATGCTTTTGTCGGGTTTCAAAAACAGCATCTTGGCAAGTTGCTGCGTGATAGTGCTTCCGCCCTGAACAATGCTTCCCGCCTTAAGGTCCTGATAGAGCGCCCTGACAATGCCTATGATATCAACACCGGGATGCCTGTAAAACCTTATATCTTCCACAGACACAAACGCCTTCTTCACATGCCCGGGGATTCTGTAATGAGGTATAAAGGTCCTTCTCTCGATGTAAAACTCTGCAAGCAGTTTCCCGTCAGAAGAATAAACCTGTGAGGACTCTATAGGCGCATATTCCTCAAGGGCCTTTATACTCGGCAGGTCAGCTACAGTCCAGTAGAAAAATCCGATAATAATGCCTGCAATGATTGAAGATACAGCAGCTATCCTTAAAAAAATCCTCGACCAGGATGCTGCGCCCTTCTCTGCCTTCTTTAGGTCGTTTTCAAGTCTTGACATGGGTAATTATACCAAAAATCCCCTTCTATCTGCTTGAAAATAAATGATTTATTTCTCTTGACGGGACACAAAAACAGAGCTATTATAAAACTAAGAGAAGGGTTTGCGTTACCCTGGAGGGGTAAAACCAGAGGATCAAGCAACTGGGTTAGGGAGCGTAGTATAGATGCGGTGAGCAAGCCTCCGCAACCTCAGGAGGATGCCTAAGGCATCTATCAATGCACCCACTTAAAAAAGAGCATTTGGTTCCCGACTCTGGGGTATCGCATTTTAAAGAATAGTTATTCGGGAGCCATACTAAACTTGATTGGTCATCCTGTAAACTGGCGCTGCTAAGCTGAAAAAGCCGACTTCAGGGTTGTCCAATGTTCGAGGAAACAGAGTTTAGTATGGCGCCTTTTATTTTTTCTGGCCTTTTGCTTATTCCTGTTATAATTCCGGTTTCAACTGCGGAAAAAGTATCACATCCCTGATTGACTGAGAATTAGTAAGAAGCATAACCAGCCTGTCAATCCCTATACCCTCGCCTGCTGCAGGAGGCATCCCGTGTTCAAGCGCCCTTACAAAATCCTCATCCATCCACATGGTCTCCTCATCGCCCTTTTCTTTTGCCTCGACCTGCTTCTGGAATCTCTCCCTCTGGTCCATGGGGTCATTTAATTCAGAAAATGCATTTGCAATCTCTCTGCCTGCAACAAACAGTTCGAACCTCTCAACAAGCTCCGTGTTATCTTTTTTTCTTTTCGCCAGAGGTGAAAGCTCAACAGGATAGTCTGTTATGAATGTCGGCTGTATTAATTCAGGCTCGACCTTTTCCTTGAAAATCTCGTCGAGAATCTTGCCCAGGGATGCGCCTTTTTCAATATCTATTTTATTTTCCCTTGCCCATGCCATAGCTTTATCGGCATCTTTAAATATCTCAGAGGGGACTCCTTTTTTAGCAAGTGAATCAAGCAAAGGAATTTTAGGCCACGGAGGAGTGAAGTCTATTTCAGTATCCCCAAAAGAGACTTTTAAAGCGCCGATTGCTTTTTGTGCTACATAAGGGATTATCTCCTCTGTCAAAGACATAAGATAGTTGTAGTCCTTATATGCAATATAAAATTCGAGCATGGAAAATTCAGGATTATGTTTTGTTGATATGCCTTCATTCCTGAAATTTTTATTAAGCTCATAAACTCTTTCATATCCGCCGACAAGAAGTCTTTTCAGATAAAGTTCAGGCGCTATCCTGAGATAGAGGTCAATATCAAGGGCATTATGATGGGTCTGGAACGGTCTTGCAGCCGCGCCTCCGGGTATCTGGTGCATCATAGGCGTCTCGACCTCAATGAAACCCTTTTCTTCGAGGAAATCCCTCACTGCCTTGATTATTGCGCTCCTTTTTTTGAACGCCTCTTTGACCTCGGGGTTAACGATTAAATCAACATACCTCTGCCTGTATCTTGTCTCAATATCTTTAAGCCCATGCCATTTTTCAGGCAACGGTCTGAGTGACTTTGTAAGAAACTGAAAATCATCAACCTCTATTGTAAGTTCATTCGTCCTTGTCCTGAAGAGTTTTCCGCTTATTCCGACAATATCACCGATGTCGAATTTTTTGACTATGCTATATTTTTCATTAAGAACATCTTTTCTGAGATAGACCTGAATCCTGCCTGTTGAATCCTGGATATGCGCAAACGCAGCCTTCCCGAAATCGCGCATGGCAACAATCCTGCCTGCAATCACACATAAAGAAGGAGAGGACTCAAGCATCTCTTTAGTGTGGGCTTCGTATTTATTCAACAGCTCTGTTGCATGATCTTTTGCATCAAAGACCCCTCCGAACGGCTCGACACCCATTGCCTTTAGCTCATCGAGCTTCTTGATGCGCTGCTCTATCTGGTCATTTATCTCTTCCATTTTTCTCCTTAAATTTTTTGCGTAATTTAAAAGTATAATGATTAGCTCTGAGGCAAGTCAAGGCAACGAAACCGGTTTTAGATTTTTGATGAGGCAATTCGCAGACTTGATTTAGATTCATGGTTAGTGGACAATATGAGGAAGAAAAAAATTGGTGGCCAGGAAATTCAGGACAGAACTGAGGAGAGACATATATGGAGAGCAGGCATAAGCGGATACTTATAAACGCAATTTACCCGGAAGAAAAAAGGGTTGCGATTGTGGAGGGGGACACCCTTGACGATTTCTACGTGGAACTATCGGAGAGGGAGCATCTCAGGGGAAATATTTACAAGGGGACTGTCACGAGGATCGAGCCGGGCCTCCAGGCGGCCTTTGTAGACTTCGGCCAGAAGAAACACGGATTCCTCCAATTCAGGGAGATAAGCCGTGAATACTTCAAGGAGAAAGGGGAAGGGCGTAAGGTGCGGATACAGGACGTCATTGAAAAAGGGCAGAAGCTCATCGTTCAGGTCGAGAAGGATGCCCGCGACACAAAGGGCGCGAGCCTGACCACTTTTATCTCGCTTCCGGGAAGATACATAGTTATGCTGCCGGGACAGGAGCGAGTTGGTATTTCAAGGAAGATAGAAGCTCTCGAGGACCGCGAGAGGTTGAAGGAAATATTTAAATCCCTGAAGCTTCCGAAACATACAGGGTTTATACTCCGCACCGCCTGCAGCGACAGGACAGGCGAGGAGTTGAACAACGACCTCAAGTATCTGACAAAACTCTGGGGCAGGATACAATCCGAGGCGAAGAAGGCGACGGCGCCTGCGCTGATATACAGGGAGCACGATATTGCGCTCCGCACGGTAAGGGACTACCTTACCTCAGATGTGAGCGAGGTGCTCATTGACGACCCCGCGACGTTTAAAAAGACAAAGGATTTTCTGCGGAAGGCGGCGCCGTGGCTGAAAACGAGCATCCGCCTTTACAGCGAGAAGAAACCGATCTTTTCCCATCACGATCTTGAAGGACAGATAGCGAAGCTCAGCGATCGCTACGTCCACCTTCCTTCAAAGGGCTACTTCGTAATAGATAAGACCGAGGCCCTCACCGCAATAGATGTCAACTCCGGCAGAAGCAGGAAAGAAGAGCACATCGAAGGGACCGCTCTCAGGACCAACCTTGAGGCTGCGGACGAGATAGGGCGACATCTCAGGCTCAGAGACATCGGCGGCCTTATCGTAATAGATTTTATTGATATGGAGTCATCGAAGAACCGACACGAAGTGGAGAACAGGCTGAAAGAGGCGCTGAACGCCGATAAGGCCCATTTCGAGATGACGGGTATATCCAAATTCGGCCTTATCGAGATTACGCGCGAGCGCCTGCGACCTGCGTTTGCCCAGGCCGTGAGCCGCCCATGCGAAACCTGCGAGGGCACAGGGTTCATAAAATCTGATGAATCAATCGCGATAGCAGCGCTGAAGAATATCCAGGCGCGCGCAGCCAGGGGAGACTGCGATTCCATTTCGTGCGACATGCCTGTTGAAAGCATGAACTATCTGATCAACACAAAGAGAGAAGACCTTTTGAGGATCGAGAAGGACTTCGGCGTGCCGGTTACGCTTCGCGCGGATAATAGCCTGTCAGGCAGGTTCCTGCTTAAGGTCGTCGAGAAAAAGACAGGGGCCGCACAGGAGGCAGGAATGGTTCCACAGGAGGCCGGCATGCAGGGTTCGGAGGCAGCTCCGGCAGGGCAGGCCATACCTGAAGGACAGGGCGGGCAGAGGAGAAAAAGAAGAAGGCGCAGGAAGAAAAAAAGTCATGAAGAAATGCGCCCTGCGGTTGACATTACGCCATAAAATGTGTCATAGTTGAACAATCTTAAGGCATCAAGAAGGGCTTCCAAGGATTTATCTCAATAAACCCCGCTGCGCTGCTTCAATGTTTTAAAACAGAGATCAACAAGGAGAAAATTTTAAATGTACAAAAAGTTTTATGAATTTGGAATATCGGACACGGTTTTAAAATCTCTGTCCGACATGGGCTTTGAAGAGCCTACCCCCATACAGAAGATAGCCATCCCTCCGGCAATGGAAGGAAAGGATCTGGTAGGTCAGGCGCAGACAGGCACAGGAAAGACTGCTGCGTTCGGCATCCCGATTGTTGAAAAAGGGAAAAGGGGAAAAATCCCCTATGCAATCGTTCTTACGCCGACACGCGAACTTGCAATGCAGGTGGCTCAGGAGTTAAACAAGATCGGCCAGAGCAAGGGAATTATGTGCGTGCCGATCTACGGCGGGCAGTCTATCGAAAGACAGTTTCAGAGCCTGAGAAAAGGCGTTGACGTTGTAGTCGGCACTCCGGGCCGCGTCATAGATCACATCAAAAGAAAAACCCTGATCCTCAAAGAGATAAAAATTCTAGTCCTTGATGAGGCTGACGAGATGCTCAACATGGGATTTATTGAAGATATAAAAAGGATACTTAAAGAGATTCCCGAAAAAAGACAGACCATGCTCTTTTCCGCCACCATGCCTACGGAAATCCGCAACATAGCAATGAAATATATGAACAACCCTGAAAACGTCCGCGTGAATGCCGCCGACATGGTTGTCTCAAAAATTAAGCAGGTCTTTTATGAAGTGAGGGATGAGGACAAGATAAATGCGCTTACAAGACTCTTGGACGTGGAAGACCCTTCATTAACGCTTGTTTTCTGCCATACAAAAAGGGATGTTGACGATGTATCCGGAAGGTTGCAGAAGATGGGATATTATGCAGGCGCAATCCACGGTGATTTCACCCAGTCTCACAGAGACGAGATGATGGGAAAGTTTAAAAAAGGGGATATTGATATACTTGTCGCCACCGACGTTGCAGCCCGCGGACTTGATATACCTGATGTTTCCCACGTCATTAACTACAGCATACCCCAGGACCCCGACAGTTATATCCACAGGATCGGCAGAACCGGGAGGGCCGGCAAATCAGGCATAGCGCTGACCTTTGTTACCCCAAGGGAATACCGCCACTTAAAGCTTATCGAAAAATCTGCAAAGACAAAGATAAGCAAGGCCAAGCTGCCGACAAAAGACGAGGTTAAACAGGCGCGAGAAGGAGAAATGATCGCCGGCCTCGAACGCGAGATTGAGGAAAACAAACATACAAAATATCTTCCGCTCGCGGAAAAACTTTTTGCCAGATATTCTCCTGAGGATGTTGCCGCAGCAGCCCTGAGCATCATCTTCGGAGACATGGAAGTCGGAGACATCAAAGAATCCCGCTCTGCTCAGCCGTCCTCAGACACGGGTTTTGTAAGGCTCTTTATGACCATCGGCAGAAAAGACAAAATAAAAGTCGGTGATATCGTCAAGTCCATTTCAGCAGAGGCCGACATCCCTGCAAGGAAGATAGGCAATATAGCCTTATTCGATACCTTCAGTTTTGTTGAGGTGCCAGCAGATCTTGCCGACAAGGTAATCGGCGCCATCAACGACATTATGCTGCATGGAAGAAGGGTGCGCATACAGCATGCAAAGGAAAAGCGGAAATAACAAAAGAGGCCGAAGCTTACGGGACTGCTAACTTGCTCGCTTGTGAAAAACCAGTCGCTGTCCCTGATTATTTTTAATTATTTGTTTCGTTGACAAAAATACTTTACAGTGCTTCAGGAAAATCTTCGATTGATACTCCCTTGGGCCCTGAATATGGAAATTGGGACGTGAATATTTTTTTCTCCGGAAGACCTGCCCTTATCCCATCACCCCCGGTAAGATTTTACTCTTAATAACTCCCAAACCGCACCTCAAGTTTAAATTTGTAATGACGGTATTGTCAATGAAAACTCTCTTCACCCTCCACAGGCGTAAACATTCAAATATCTTCGGGTCTTAACCCTGTTCGCTTGGCTATTCTTGCAAGCATTCGTGGGCCAATCTCCTCATTGTCATGAAAAGCAAATACATAATCCGCATACCCTTGCCTTATCAGTGTCTTATGTGAACCTGACTCTCTTTTAACCTGCCATCCGGCACGAAGTAAGGCAGACAACACGCGCTTTGCTTTTGCGCTCGGCCATTGGGTCATGCCGCTTTAAAACGGATTTCAATAGGCTCGACCGGTTGCTCACCATGCTCAATCCGCTCGGCCATTACTCGAAGAGCAAGCGCTTCTGCCTGTGCAACCGCATCTATCCTGGTATTACTGTACTTCAATACGCCGGGAATCTCGATAATCTCTGCTATCCAGCGTCCATCTGTTTCCTGTTCGGTCTCAACAGTAAATAACATCTTTATTGCCTCCCTTTATCTTCAAAACTTGCAAAACCTATGACTCGCTGCATTGCCACCGACTACCTCCATAAGACTTTACTCTTAATAACCCCCAAACCGTATCTCAATTTTAAATTTGACTTGACACTATTGTCAATGCTTTTTTAGAAAACTGACACCCAAATTTGCAACAAGCCCGTCTGAAACCTCTGAAGGCCTGCGGATATAACAAAAGAGGCAGGTAAGCTTACGCCTACCTGCCTCTTCGTATTCAAAAAACTTTGTCTCTTAGCTCAGGTGTTTATTTACGAGCTTCGTCATCTCAAACATTGATACCGTGGTCTTGCCTCCGAATACTGCCTTGAGATTTGCATCGGCATTGATGTTTCTCCTGTTAACCTTATCCTGAAGCTTGTTCTTCTTGATGTAAGCCCAGAGTTTCTTTGTTACTTCTGTCCTCGGGAGCGGTTTGCCGCCGACTATAGCTGCAAGGGCGTCGCTTATCTTCATGGGCTTCATGAATGCCGGATTGGGTTTCCTCTTTGTCTTGGCCTTTGCTGCTTTTTTCTTTACAACCTTCTTTACGGCTTTCTTTACTGCCTTCTTTGCTGCCTTTTTCTTTATTGCCATCTCTACCTCCTTTTATATTCTTAGCACCTTCATGATGCTAATGACACCTATTTATAACTTACAAAATCCTACCAGACATTTATGATATTGTCAATGGTTTTTCTCTGTGGATTAGGATAGCTGATTTTTTAAAAAGGGTCAAGGGCAAATTTCTAAAACCCGGCAACTGCTGCGCGGGCCAGATTTACAACCGTTGAGGGGATAATCCCGATAACCAGAACCGCTATTGCTGTTATGGCAAGGGCAAGGCCTAAGCCGGGCGATGTGGTGAGCTGGACCGTCTCTTTCGGTTCTTTCATGTACATATACATCACAACCCTGAGGTAGAAGTATGCAGATATCGCGCTGAATATTACTGCTATAATAACGACCCAGGTATAGCCTGCATTTATTGCGCTCATGAACAGATAGAACTTTGCCATGAAACCTGCTGTCGGGGGAATGCCTGTGAGGGAGAACATGAAGACCAGCATTAATGCAGAAGCCAGAGGATGGGTCTTTGAAAGCCCCTCAAAATCCGATATGTTATCTCCTTTGAATCCTTCGGACCTGAGCATTATTATCACTGCAAAGGCGCCAATGTTCATGAATGCATATATGAGCATATAATTCAGGACGCTCGCCATGCCGTCGCCTGTTCCGGAGATTATGCCGAGAAGCATGTATCCTGCATGGGCTATCGAGGAATATGCAAGCATCCTCTTTATATTGGTCTGAGATAAGGCAACTATATTTCCGACGCCCATTGTGAGTATTGCAATAGGTATGAGAACCGCAGCCCATTCCACCTTTACCGAGCCGAAGGCTATCATAAAAACCCTGCCGAGGACTGCAAAGCCCGCTGCCTTAGGACCTACGGACATAAAAGCAGTGATGGACGTAGGCGCGCCTTCGTAGGCGTCGGGCGCCCACATGTGGAAAGGCACAGCAGCTATCTTAAAAGAAAACGCAACTGCAAAAAGTATCATGGAGAGCATAAGAACAGGATTATTGGAAAGTCCGTTCTGCACTATATAAACAGATATGGCCTTAATGTCTGTTGTGCCTGTAAGCCCGTATATCATGGCCGTGCCGTAAAGCAGAAATGCCGAGGCAAAGGCGCCCAGCAGAAAATACTTCATGGCGGCTTCATTGGATCTTATGTCGTATCTTATGAAACCCGCGAGGATATAAGTGCTCAGCGCCATTAACTCAAGGCCGAGATAAAGGACAATAATATCCCCGGCAGAGGCCATAAGCATCATGCCGAGGGTCGCAAAAAGTATAAGGGCGTAGTATTCCCCGAAATTCACTTTTTCAACAGCAATATATTTCACGGATATTAAAACAGTGAGGACAACATTAAGCATAAAAATCAGTTTAAAGAAAAGACTGTAGCCGTCGGCGATAAACATCCCGTTAAAGGTGGTTCCTAATGAATCTCTCAAAAAATAAGTAACTGCCGCGATGCCGACAATACTCAGAAACGCAATCGTCTCTTTTCTCTTGATAACAAGGTCTGCCAGAAGGATTAAAAGGGCCAGGCAGGTCATCACTATCTCCGGTATTACAGGACTGAG